>JAHDBS010000024.1:2306-12987 GCA_020630225.1 Anaerolineales bacterium
CAAATATAGCCGCGATTAGTATGACAACTTGGGATCCAGCGCTTGACCCTGATGGTGAGTCTCAGCGTGTGTGTCTGGAGCTACTTGAGGTGTTACGCGCATGACAGTTGTCCATCATCCAGAGGCAATTGTTGAACGCCACGGAGTACGCATTAACTACGATGCATTCGGTGATAAAACTGATCCAGCGTTGCTGTTAGTGATGGGGCTAGGGTCTCAGATGACTGTCTGGGTGGATAGCTTCTGCGAGAGAATTGCACGCTTAGGCTATTTTGTCATCCGCTATGACAATCGTGATACAGGCTTGTCAACGTGGTATGCAGACTATAAAACACCATCTGGGACTGCATTTTTACAGGCGGGCTTTTTCGGCAAAAAATTGGACGTGCCTTACACATTAGAAGATTTGGCTGCTGATGGGGTAGCCGTTCTAGACGCCTGCGGTGTTGAGAAAGCACATGTCTTTGGCGTCTCAATGGGCGGGATGATTGCGCAAATTATGGCCTTGCAGCATACCAATCGGGTGCTGTCGCTGATCTCGATGATGTCAACAACGAATGAGCGTAATTTGCCAACCATGCGCCTGCGTGCAATGCGTAAGCTTTTGTCACAATCGCCAGACACCGAGCCAGAATACTTGCAACACTTGCTGGGTGTATTTCGAGTCTTTGAAGGCTCAGCTTATCCATTCACGGATGAAGATTTCTTTTCGGGTGCGCGGGAACGCTTTCGGCGCGCTTACAATGCAACGGGCGGTGGACGTCATCTAGCTGCTGTCTTGAATACAAAAGGGCGGCGTGAAGCCCTGAAGACCTTACAATTACCAGCCTTGATTATGCATGGCGATGAAGATCCGTTAGTGCGCGTTGAGCACGGTCTGGATACCTATGAAGCATTGCCAAATGCTAAGCTGATTATTTTTAAGGGCTTAGGGCATGTATTGCCAGAAACATTGTCTGCTGAACTAATTGGTCATTTAGACGCCCATATGCGATCGGTCATATGATGTAGTTGAGTAGTGACATGATCCTGACTGTCACTACTCAATGTATTTCTAAATGAGCTCACCTTCTAAAACTCGACTAAATACAAGCTGGTTGTCTAGGACATCAACTTGGATAATGTCACCTTCATTGAAAGTATTTTGTAAAAGCTCTAAGGCTAATGGATCTTGAATATAGCGTTGAATAATTCGCTTCAAGGGTCGTGCGCCATAAGCAGGGTCAAACCCTTCTTTTGCTAATAATCGCTTAGCAGCTATAGATAACTCTAATTTGAGCTTACGCTCTGCCAATAATTGGTGCAGACGTAGCATTTGAATATCAACAATTTCCAGTAGATGCGCTTCGCTTAGCGCGTGGAACACAATGACTTCGTCAATCCGGTTTAGAAACTCAGGGCGGAAGAAGCTCCGTAAGCTGTGTTGTAAATCTTCTCTGGATAGCTCTGTCGCGTTACTTTGGCTCCATAGCTCGCTTCCTAAATTACTAGTCATGATGACAATCGTGTTGCGGAAATCAACAGTGCGACCTTGCCCGTCCGTCAGACGGCCATCGTCCAAAAGCTGGAGTAGGGCGTTGAAAATCTCGGGGTGCGCTTTTTCAATTTCATCAAATAGCACTACTGAATAAGGGCGGCGTCGGACAGCCTCAGTAAGTTGACCACCTTGGTCATAGCCGACATAGCCAGGAGGGGCACCAAGTAAGCGCGAGACGGAATGCTTTTCCTGATATTCCCCCATGTCAATGCGCACCATGGCTTGGTCATCATCGAATAAGAATTCAGCTAAGGCGCGGGCTAACTCAGTTTTCCCAACCCCCGTTGGGCCTAAGAAAATGAATGAGCCAATCGGGCGATTAGGATCTTGTAGACCGGATCTGGCTCGTCGGACTGCGTTAGCAACCACCTTACAGGCTTCGTCTTGCCCAATCACACGTTGATGCAGATTGGCTTCCATTGCAATCAATTTTTCGACTTCACCTTGCATCAATTTGGCGACAGGAATGCCAGTCCAACGCGATACGACAGTTGCAATGTCGGTATCATCAACTTCTTCTTTGAGCATTGCGCCATTTTCTTGCACTTGTTCAAGACGTTGCGTTTTGGCGGCTACCTGATCTTCCAATTCTCGTAACGTTCCAAAGCGCAGCCGCGCGGCATTTTCTAAGTCCGAACTGCGTTCTGCCTGTTCAATTTGCACTCGCGTTTGCTCAATTTGCTCTTTGATATCGCGCAATTCATGAATGGCGGTCTGTTCTGTTTGCCAGCGCACGCGCAGTGCATCCGCAATTTCTTTGCGTTCAGCGATCTCTTGTTCAATAACAGCTAGCCGCTCTTTGGAAGCGGCATCACTTTCTTTGCCAAGCGCTTGACGTTCGATTTCAAGTTGCATCAATGCCCGATCAACCTCATCTAAGGCTTGGGGTTTACTGTCAATTTCAGTCCGTAAGCGGGCTGCTGATTCATCAATCAGGTCAATCGCTTTGTCAGGTAGCTGTCGGTCAGAAATATAACGGTGGCTCAGAGTGGCTGCAGCGATAACTGCATTGTCAGTAATGCGAACACCATGATGAATTTCATAGCGCTCTTTTAGCCCACGCAAAATTGAGATTGTTTCTGGCACGCTAGGCTCATCTACAAAGATGGGTTGAAAGCGGCGTTCAAGAGCAGGGTCTTTCTCGATTTGCTTATATTCATCGAGCGTTGTTGCGCCTATCATGTGCAGTTCGCCGCGGGCTAGCATTGGTTTGAGCATGTTGCCGGCATCCATTGCTCCCTCAGCTGCTCCAGCGCCAACGACTGTGTGCATTTCATCAATAAATAAGATGATCTCACCGTCAGCATCGACCACTTCTTTGAGCACGGCTTTGAGCCGCTCTTCAAACTCTCCACGGAATTTTGCACCGGCAATGAGAGCCCCCATATCTAGCGACACTAAACGCTTGTCTTTTAGCCCTGAGGGAACATCGCCATTGATAATACGCTGCGCAAGGCCTTCTACAATCGCTGTTTTCCCAACACCAGGTGCCCCAATAAGCGCCGGATTATTTTTTGTGCGGCGTGATAATACTTGCACTGCCCGTCGAATTTCTTCATCACGACCAATGACTGGGTCAAGCTTGCCTTCACGAGCGGCATCGGTCAAATCATTGCCGAACTTTTCCAGAGCTTGAAATGTATCCTCGGGGTTTTGCGAAGTCACACGGTTACTCCCGCGAATGTTTGTAAGTGCCTTGAGAACAGCGTCACGCGTAATACCATTTTGCTTGAGGATTCCATTTGTGCCTTTCCCATCACAGAGTGCCAGCAAGATGTGCTCAGTCGATGTGTAATCATCTTTCATCTTATTGGCTTCTTTTTGAGCAGCATTCAGGACATCAATCGCTGCACGGCTGAGGCTAACTTTGACATTGCTCCCGTAGACTTTTGCAATGCCTTGGAGCGCTACCTGTACATCCTGACGTAATCGGCCACTATTGCCTCCAATTGCTGAGACGATCGCTGGCACAACACCGTCTGCCTGATCTAACAATGCGGCGAGAAAATGAACCGTGTCTACAGCTTGGTGGGCTGCCTCTTGGGCCAGAGTTTGGGCAGCTAAGACTGCATCTTGCGATTTTTGCGTAAATTTATTGAAATCCATAAATCTTTATTGAATACTTTGAAAATGCCGTGAGTAGTAAGCACAATTTAGCAGCATAAGCCTAGACTATAAACGTCACAAAGACGTAACCTTTACCGCCCCTAAGTTAGGCTTGCCTTTGTTTGCACTAGATGGTCTCTTATTTCAGTCTATGGCAATTACATCAGTAAATGGTTGGTGTTATCTCTGAAGAATGTTTGCAGATGAGTAACGACTACCGTTATGATTTGCACTACTTATGACAGCTAATCGTTTGAAAATTTGCCGCGTGGTGACAGTGCCCATCACCTTTGAAACACTATTACATGACCAAGTCTTGACTGTTGCTACGCAGCATGATCTGACGTTGGTTTGTAACTTTGAAGGGTCAACAGTAGGGGACTACTTTGCAAGCAAAGGCCCGCTAAAGACGTGGCAATTGGATATCAGTCGCCAAATTTCACCGCTTAATGACTTGAAAGCCGTTTTAGCGTTAGCGCGTTTTTTACGCCAACAGCAGTTTGATGTGGTGCATTCCAGTACCCCTAAAGCGGGGTTGGTCGCGATGCTCGCAGGGGTGCTGGCGCGTATCCCAACACGTGTGCACACCTATACTGGGCAAGTCTGGATGACAGCAACTGGCGTGCTGCGTCAAATCATGCGCACTGTGGATTGGCTCATTGGGCAAGCAGCAACACATTTGTATGCGGACAGCGCATCACAGCGGCAAGGTCTGATTGATGAAGGGTTAGTGCGGGCGGCGAAGATTGATGTAATTGGACCGGGATCGATTAGTGGGGTAAATCTTAAGCGCTTCGATCCAAGTCAATTCTCGATAGAAGATCGACAACGCTTGCGCAGTCAACTCGGCATTGATCCTAATCAAGTCGTGATTGCGTTTGTTGGCCGGGTGGTGCGTGACAAAGGCATTGTTGAACTTGTGCAAGCTTTTGAGCAGTTGCAGCACCGCTTGTCAGTGACCTTATTACTGATTGGCCCCGTAGAAGTCGTGCGTGATCAACTGCCAGATAGCGTACTGATCTTCATCGAGACTAATGCCAATGTTGTGCGTACTGGATTTGTATCTGATCCAGAAACGTATTTGTCAATTAGTGACATTTTCTGTATCCCTTCTTACCGTGAAGGATTTGGCTCTGTAGCAATTGAGGCTGGAGCAATGGGTGTTCCTGTTGTTGGCACAGCTGTAACAGGACTTGTCGATGCGATTGTGGATGGCGAAACGGGCGTAGTAGTGCCAGCACAAGATGTGTCAGCTTTGCAAAATGCTTTGGCTAAATTAGTGGAAGATGTTGAACTGCGCGGAAAGTTAGGATCAGCAGGGCGCAGACGGGCGGAAACTGAATTTGCGGCAGAGACGATTAATCAGTTCGTGTCTGATGCGTATGATACATTGCGCTAGAGCGTGATTTTCCTAAATATCCCAGCTTTTCGTCCAGCCAGTGTCCCCATCATTTGTTGCTTGAAGAATGGCAGCTTGCCGCCAATTGGGAAGACGATGTCACGCGGTGGCCCAATCCACTTGTAGTTGGATTGGAAAATCGGGGTTAGCCAGCGACTTGCAAATTGGTAAAACCGTAAGTGCGGTTTGCGCTGTTTCGAATAAATAGCCAGCGCCTCTTGAACATTACTGTTCTGGGCAATGCAATTGCTAAGGACTGCGGCATCGACTAGCGCGATGTTAGCGCCCATGCCTAGCTGCGGACTCATTGCGTGGCCTGCGTCTCCAATCACCACAATATTATCCTGATGCCATCTTGGCATGACAACATCGTAATAATTCGCAAAGGTAAGCTGTTCTAAATCTGTGATTTGCTCAAGAATAAAGTCCAGATCGTTGCGCATCGCGCGGACGCTGTCTTTCCATACGGCTAGTCCAGCGGCATATAGATGCTCTACTTGGTTGGCATCAATACTCCAAAACATACTGATGAGCGGAGTAGTCCCCGGTGCTGGTCCAAGGCCGGTTGACATGAGCCCAAACATTTTTTGTGTGCCGTCAAAGGTCTGCATGAGACCATTTTCTAGGCGCTGTTCTGGGTCTTCAGCAATGAACCAAAGCGCACCAAACGGATAAGGGTTGTTGCTGATTGGAATATCGAGCGTTGTTCGTAACTGGGAACGGGCACCATCAGCAATGACAATCAGGTCATACGCACCATAGGTTTCATCATTGCCCGTAATGAGCGTGCGCTGCTGGATATTTTTGATTTCAACGCCAGTTTGGACAGCGACACCAGCCGCAGATAATGCACCCCAAAGGGCATTGAAGACCACACCGCGATGCACCCCAAGCCCATAAACGTCTGATCCCAGCATGTCATACCGAAAATCGAGTACGGGACGCCCATGAATTGTCTGCCCATAGAGGCGTGGAACAATCGCAGCTCGTTGTTTTATCGCCTCAAGTAAGTTGAGTTGCTGGAGAACTTGTTGCCCAATGGGCTGTAGCAGGATGCCTGCTCCAACTGGACCAGGGTCTGCTACGCGTTCAAACAGTGTGACCGTATGGCCTTGGCGCTGTAAAAATAACGCCGCGGCCGGCCCACCAATGCCAGCACCAACAACAGCAACCTTCATTTACGACGCAAATTGACGCTTTTGTCTAATCGCAAAAGGCATGTGTGGAATGTGCTGCGGCCATTCGCCATATGCAGCAAGTCGGGCAGCTAACCAGCCGAACGAGTCAGATATCTTTGCGCCGCCACCATTGCCGCCAACAGCCAAATAGAGGCGGTCTGGAATTAGAGCATCAATATACGGCGAACGAGAAGGGGTATAGCAGACAATACAACGTTCCGTGTGAAAGCTCTGCCACTTGATCTGCGGCAGAATGTCAGTGACAACCGCTTTCATGGCGAGCAAGCTGCGTTCACTTAGCCCGCGGTGGAACCACTGTTGGATGCTCGCAAGATCATCAAACCACACATCATGCCGCGTATTAGCACCAAGCTTGAGGTAGTAATTTCCATCTGGAAACAGCACTGGTGGCACAACGTAAACATCATCTAATTCTGCATTTTGAATGCCATAGAGCAGGGCAGGTAAGTGCGCCGTGGCCTTTGCTTCTTCAGGACTGACCTTTGCCAAGATAATGGTTTCACTCTTCAAGCGCAGGTCGATTGTTGCGGGTAGAAGACTATTGAAGTTTGTAAATGCCCCTGTGGTGACAATGACTTTACTCGCAAAAATCTCGTTGCCAGAGGCAAGCGTTAGCGTAGCCCCATTGGCAGAGTAACGGGTATTGATGACGGTGTCGTCAAAGAATTGCCCAACCGTGGCCTGATTTTGCGCTTGGATAAGTGAACGCGGATTGATGTGTCCAGCCGGTGCGCCTTCTAGAAACGTTGTGGTGTCTGTAGGGAGCGTGTAACCGTGCGAAGTTGGGTTGTCTTGGACGACAACTTGCGTATGGGCTGCCATTTCTTGTGCGTGTTGTCGGTAGGATGGCAGTCCGTTTGGCGGCGCGGCATATAGCACTCCCGTCTGCGTCAGAATACGACGGTGGGTTTGTTGTTCAAGCGCTTGATACTGCTCGGCGGCGCGCTGAGACAGCCATGACCAATTCGCATCCCGTTCTAGAATGCGAATAACACGACCTGAGTCGTAGTGGCTGGCAAAAACACCTTGATGCGTGGTTTTGTCGGCTGGTTCGCCGGGACCAATGACGGCAATGTTTGCGCCAGTCTGGCCTAAATAGCGCGCAGTTGCTGCGCCAATAAGCCCATTTCCGATGATTGCAAAGTCGAACATAGAAGATAGCAAAACGCCTTTCTTCGTGAAAGGCGTTTTATAGAGCGTGTTATTTTTGCAAGGCAGCCAATTGTGCTTCGAGCTTGGTCTTTGCGGTTTGCAGATCTGCTAGCTTTTCACGTTCAGCATTGACAACCTTCTCAGGTGCCTTTTGCGCAAACGGGCTATTCAGAAGACCAGTCAAGCGTTTGATTTGCTTGTCTGCGTTCGCAATTTCCTTAGTGATGCGCTCTGTTTCCGCAGCGACATCAATGAGCCCTGCCATTGGGAGATAAACGGCAGTTGTGCCGACAACTAAGCTGATGCTGTCTTCTGGCGCAGCAGCGCTTTCTGCGATAGTGACATCGCTAGCATCTAGCTGGGCTAGGCTGGCTAAAGCGTTGTTGAGACCACTTAGCCGTTCTGCTAGGGCAGCGTCTCCCGTAGCGAGAATTGCTGGGATTTTGCGGCTAGGTTCAACGCCATTTTCAGCGCGTGCGCGGCGAATACTGCGCACCAAGTCAACCATATGTTCATAGGCGTCTGCATTTGCGGTGCTTTCAGCCGTATCGCCAGCGCGTTCGCTAAAGTGGGCGGCTTCAGGCCATTTAGCAATGATGAGCGCGTCTGCCCAACCAAGTTGCGGTTCAAGCGCCGCAGAAACCCGTTGGCTAGCTTGCTTTAGGTTTTGCCAGACTTCTTCAGTGACATATGGCACATAAGGATGCATTAGCCGCAAGCCCATGTCTAGCACAGACACTAATGTGCGAGCAGTTGTCCACGCTTTAGCGGGATCTTGCAATTGCTGTTTGGCAGTTTCAATATACCAGTCAGCATAGTCACCCCAGATGAAGTCATAGGCAATGGTGCCTGCTTGTCCGAACTGATAGTTGTCAATGAGGCGTGTGGCATCAGTGACGGTCTTTGCGGCCTTGGTCAAAATCCATTGGTCTGCAGCCGTTGGTGCGTTGAACACAACGTCTTGGGGCAATCCATCTAGCTTGCCAATGACAAAGCGGCTCATGTTCCAGAGCTTGTTTGCAAAGTTGCGGTTTGCCTTTACGCGCTCCAAGCTAAGGTTCAAGTCATTGCCCGGTGTCCCACCCGTGAGCAGGGTGAAGCGCAGAGCGTCTGTGCCGAACTCATCAATGACATCGAGTGGATCGGTTACGTTGCCCAATGTCTTTGACATCTTGCGGCCTTGCGCGTCTCTGACCAAGCCGTGTAGATACACCGTATGGAATGGCGCTTCATCGGTATAAGCCAAGCCTGACATAATCATGCGAGCCACCCAGAAGAAGAGAATGTCATAGCCAGTTTCCATCACAGACGTTGGATAGAAGTAATCAAGATCTGGCGTTTTTTCTGGCCAGCCAAGCGTTGAGAATGGCCAGAGCCCAGAAGAGAACCAAGTGTCGAGAACGTCGTCGTCTTGTGACAGCGTAACGTCATCTCCGTGTTCTGCTTTCGCTTGAGCATAGGCATCGGCTTCTGTGCGGGCACAGTATTGCGTGTTATTTGGTCCGTACCAAACTGGAATACGGTGTCCCCACCAAAGTTGGCGCGAGATACACCAGTCTTGGATGTTTTCGAGCCAGTTGAAATACACCTTTTCAAAGCGTTCTGGCACAATGGTGATTTCACCATCGCGGACGGCTTTGATACCCGCGTCTGCCATGCCTTGGATTTTTACAAACCATTGCGTACTAATCATCGGCTCGATGATTTCGCCACCGCGCTGTGAACGAGGTACGTTCAAGGTATGCGGTTTGGTTTCGATCACCATACCTGCCACTTCCATGTCAGCCCACAATTGCTTGCGCGCTTCAAAGCGATCCATGCCTTGATATTTACCGCCGTTTTCGTTGATTTTGGCCTGCTTATCCATCATTGAAATGATGGAAAGATTATGACGTTCACCAATTGCATAGTCATTTGGATCATGACCTGGAGTGATTTTCAATGCCCCAGTTCCAAATTCCATATCGACATAGTCATCAGCAATGACAGGAATTTCACGATCCAACATCGGGACCAGTGCTGTTTTGCCAATCAGGTGCTGATAGCGTTCATCATCTGGATGCACGGCAACTGCGGTATCCCCCAGAATTGTTTCTGGGCGAGTCGTCGCAACTGGCAGGTGATCATCACTGCCTTTGATTGGGTATTTGAAGAAATACAGCGTGCCGGGTTCTTCAGAATATTCGACTTCAAGATCACTGACAGCGGTCTTTAGGCCAGGTGACCAGTTGATGAGACGCGGCCCGCGATAGATCAGCCCTTTCTCATAGAGTTGGACAAATGCTTCGCGAACGGCAACAGAAAGACCTTCGTCCATGGTGAAGCGTTCACGGTTCCAGTCACAAGACGCACCAAGGCGGCGTAATTGGTTGGTGATTTCACCACCGTATTTTTCTTTCCATTCCCATGTGCGGCGTAGGAATTCTTCACGGCCAACTTCTTCACGGCTAGTGCCTTCACTTCGCAACAGTTTTTCAACCTGTAATTGCGTTGCAATCCCCGCGTGATCGGTGCCTGGAACCCAAAGGGATGCTTTGCCCAACATACGGTTGTATCGAATCATCAGGTCTTCCAAGGACACGAACATGGCATGACCAAGGTGCAGGCTGCCGGTTACGTTCGGCGGTGGGATAGAAATAACAAAGGTCTCGATGTCAGGATCGAAATTTTCGTTTTGGGGTTGGTTTTGCGGCTCGAACCAGCCGTTCTCCTCCCACCATTCATAGAGGCGTTTTTCAACGTTTTTAAAGTCGTAATGTTTAGCAATCTCAGTAGACATAGTGCAAATAACTGATTAAATAAAAACTCCCTGTGTCACAAGGACGACAGGGAGTCGCGGTACCACCTTGGTTCCAGTTTGGAATAGTGTTCCAACTGGCGCTCATCTGCGCGATAACGGGCGCACCCGAAGGGTCTTACTGCTAGTTTCAGACTCTTAGCTCTCAAGCGACTTCTGTGATGGCTACCTGTGTTTGCTTTCAGCCAGTGACAAACACTCTCTATTGGCGCATAACCACATACTACTCTTGATCAGGGCAACATGTTTAGTTGTTATGCTGATTATATGAACGTTCACGGTTCATTGTCAATCGGCTGTTCGGGATGAATTTGTTCTATTGTATTGAGAATTTCAGAATTCATGCGTTCAACATCTGCTTGTAATGTTGAAAAGCTTTTCAGTAAATCACCCATTCGCTCTATAAGCGTGTCTTCAAACTCTGTTTGTAAATTCTGTAGCGCATTTCGAAATTGACGTCGAATTTCACGCTTCAACATAATTGTTGCGTT
>JAHDBS010000024.1:13087-23600 GCA_020630225.1 Anaerolineales bacterium
TTTTATCACTCTAGTCTAAATATCATGATCGACAGGCCGACAATCATGCCGCCTAGTCCGATTAATAGAATAGTGGACAAGAATCTGATTTTTATTGGATTTATGAAAAACCAAGCAAGTACTAATGGAATTTGCATCCAAAGACCTATTTTCCAGAAGCGTTGAACCATTTTGTCAATAACCCGGCGCTGTTTTTCGAGTTCTTGCTTTCGCTTACTGCGATAGTCTTGCGTATCTTGATAGGTATGCTGTTTCATCAGCAAGACAGTTGGGCCTTGTGCAAGGATGATGAGCGCGACAACAAGGGCTGTTAGGCAGGCCCCAATGAAGACCCATTCACTGTTGCTAAGTACAGTCATAGTCCAAACTTGCGCATTACTTTGACGGCAATATATCCAATGCCGCCAACGATGGTGGCGCTCGTTGCAACTGCTATTAGTTGGCTCATTTCTACACCGCCACGTGGATTGATTGCTTCTCCAAGAACTGCAATCCAAGCGCCAAATGCGAGCAATAGGCCAAAGACTGCTGCGAAATTGCTAATGGTATAAGCGAGATTTTCAAATTCGAGGAAGCCAATTCCAACTAAGAGGGTTAGTACTAATGCTCCTGCACGAATGGCGATTTCTAGCTCCATTTTAGTTAGAGTAACCTAAGGAACATGCGGCTGGCGGAAATCACAATGACGACTAACAAAAGCCGATAAACCCAAACTTGCGCCCATTCTTTAGTTGCAAAGCGGGCGGCTAGCCACGCGCCAGTCATCGCCCCAGCGGCAAGTAACAACCCCCATGTCCAGTTGACCTGATCGTTCCAAATGAAAAGAGCGACAGCAAAAATGTTGTAAAAAAACGAAAGCCAATTTTTGATGCCATTGGCATTGATGAGGTCAAATCCCGCGCCAAGTACAAGGGCTGCTAACCAGAAGATGCCCGCGCCAGCTTGGATAAAGCCGCCATAAACGCCCATCAGAAAGAACACTGGATATAGCCACCATTTCAGTTCAGGCTCCGTATCATCCGCGGCAACGAGCCAACGTTTAGGACGCATGATCACAATGAAGAAGACCAGTACCAGCATTGCGCCAATTGCAATTGACATGGCTTGCTCATTTAGATCAACGGCTATCTGTGCGCCCAGTAATGCACCAGCAACTGCTGGAATGGAAATTTTCCAAGCGAGCGGCCAATTGATGCGGCCCTGCTGGGCAAAAGTCCAAGTACCCATGCCGCTTTGCAGAACTACAGAAACCCGATTAGTGGCATTGGCAACGCCAGCCGGAAGTCCCATGAATACAAGTAGCGGGATCGTAATTGCTGAGCCGCTGCCAGCTAGGGTATTGATGAAACCCGCTAAGATACCTGCCCCTATGACTAAGGCTATGTCTGCAATTGAAATGTCCAAGAGGGTCTCCTAGCGAATGACTGTGCCATCAGCTAATGTGCCAGTGAGGGCTTTTGTGATGTTGCCTGCAATGTTGCCATTGAAAATTCGAATTTCTAAGTCTGGAACATCATCAATAAGGTCAAGCATGCCTTCAACCTTTGATTTCATGCCGCCAGTTACATCGGTTGCTTTGGAGCCAGCTACTTCAAATTGATCAAGCGAGTCGCGCGTGATCAATTTGACTAAGTCACCGTCAGGAAAGTGGGTGAGAACTCCGTCGTCATTGCCCGCTAATAAGATTTCTGTTGGGCTTAGCTGTTCGGCTAAATAAGTGAATACGGTTTCTGTTGAAACAATTGTGCCGCCCAATAAGTTATCAATGCAGACGTCGCCGTGAACTACTGGCACTAAGCCATTGCTGAGACTAACAATAATCGGTTTCAAGGCCATGTCTACAATTGCGCCATTTTGGGCAGTCGCCGAGGCCGAGGGCAGCATATGGATAGCAGGGACATTTGCTGCACGCAGTGCATCAATCGTGTGCCGATTGAGTGTTTCAGCGGCTTGTGCGACTTCTGCAAACCCCTGCCATTGAGCAGCAGAACGAACGCCGGTTTTTGTATTGTGTTCCTTTGCTGGCACGTGCCCAAATGAACCGGAACCATGCCCGATAATGAGCTGAAGCTCAGGATCGGCTGCAAGAGCAGTTTGGATTTCCCCGCTAATTTGAGCTAAACGCTCTGGTAAGACGGTATTTGGTGTGAATTTGTCTGTGATGAGCGAGCCACCAAGCTTGAGGAAAACGAGTTTAGACATTAGCTGACTTGGGTATGAATGACGCGGGTTGCTCCAGCGTTAAACAAGGCTGTTGTGACTGATGAAATGGTGTTGGGTTCGACTAAAGCAATCATATTGCCGCCAACGCCACCGCCAGAAAGTTTTGCGCCTAATGCTCCTGCATTTGTGGCTGCGTCTACTAAAGTGTTCAATTCCGAACTGGAGACACCAATATTCTGCAGTAACACATGGTTTTTCGACAATATAGGTCCAAGTGCGGTGATATGGCCATTCTCAATATGGGTTCTGGCTTGGTGACCTAATTCTGTGATGGCGTCGAAATAGGCGCGATATTGACTGGGTGCTTTTGTGTAGCGTTCACGGACACCGGCAACGGCAGTCATTGTTTCACTAGCAACACCAGTGTCTGCAATCAGGATGTCAAATTGCGATACAGTGTTGATCGGCTCAAGTGCTTCGTCACGAATAAACCATACAGATTGCGCATAGGCAATTACTGTGTTGTCAATTCCAGACGGTGTTCCATGAAATAGCTTTTCAATTTCATAAACTTGACTTGAAAGCTCAGCTGTTGAAAGCTGTAAATCCATTGCTTGGGTCAAGCCTTTGATCAAAGCCGTTGTGATCGCCGCACCAGATCCTAATCCGGCAGCAATTGGAATGGTTGAACTTAGCTTGACATGTAGAGCCGGGGCTTTCTCAATCTCAAAATGTTGTAACAAATTGTTAGTTGCCAGTGAAATTGGATGGTCTAAATCAATGCTAGTGCGGATCTTGGTGTTGATGTCAACTGCATCAACAGCGATGCCTTCCGTATCAGACGGATATACCTGTGCTTTTGCGTGAACACCTGCGACAGGACAAGCAATTGCGGGGGTGCCATAGACAACGGCGTGTTCACCCGTGAGAATAAATTTGCCGGGTGCCGTGGCAACTGCTATTGGCTGATGAACAGAATCGTCGCACATACTAAGCCCCAAATTGCAACCGTAATAAACAGCGGACGGTCTTTCAACACTAATTCATCTGGTGCGCCACCTAATCCCTTTACATGGATTAAGTACATATAACGGGCAATGCCATAGAACACAAATGGAATGGTGAGCATCATTGTGTGGTTAGCTGGCACATTGGGCGCACTAAATGTATAGATTGAATAGCTCACTAATGTGCTAGTCGCAACAATTGCAATGAGCCAATCGATAAATGGAATGGTGTAGTCTTCCAACACAGCCCGAGTTGAGCCAGTGCCTTCAGCCGCTAACACTAATTCGTGACGGCGTTTGCCGAAGCCGATAAACAGTGCCCCCAAGGTGACACAAATGTATAACCATGGTGAGAAGCGCTCGACATCAATTAGAACAACGCCTGCAGCGACCCGTAAAACAAAACCAGCTGCAATGAGCATCACATCAATGAGGACTACGTGTTTTAGAACAAACGAGTAGGCCAAGTTTTGAACATAGTAAAGCGTAATGATGATGCCAAACCATGTATTGAATAAGAATGCAAGCGGAATGATGACGACCGGAAACGCAATTGCCATTCCTTGTGCAACAGATTTACGAACTTCGCCAGCGGGAATAGGGCGAAAGCGCTTTGTTGGATGAAGTTTGTCTTGCTCTATGTCAGCAAGATCATTAACTAAGTAAACGGCACTACTGATGAGCGCTAAAAAAACAAATGCAATTAGAGTGCGTCCAACATAAACTGGGTCTAGAAATTTGACATCAAATACGAGGGCTGCAAAAACAGCTGCATTTTTGTGCCATTGGTGTGGACGCAAGGTTCGAATGATTGGCGGTAACTTCATTATTTTTATTATATGCCGAACGCCTTTAGAATTGGCATGTGCCAAAGAATAAATCTCGACTTGATAAATTATTAGTAGAGCGTGACTTAGTAGAGTCTCGCGAAAAGGGCCGCCGTTTTATTATGGCTGGCGAAGTTCGGGTTAATGGTCAAGTTGTAGACAAAGCTGGCACACTAATCGCTAATGATGCTGAAATTGAGTTGACTGCGCGCCCTCGCTTTGTTTCGCGCGGTGGCGATAAGTTGATGGCTGCAATGGAGGCCTGGCAACCCGAACTCACAAACAAGGTTTGTGCGGATTTTGGCTCTTCTACTGGTGGATTTACGGATTGCATGTTGCAGCATGGTGCCGCCAAGGTATATGCCGTAGATGTCGGAAAGGGCATTCTGCATTGGAAACTTCGTAGTGATGACCGTGTCGTTGTAATGGAATCTACAAATGCACGTTACATCGAATCATTGCCTGACCTGATTGATTTGCTCACAATTGACGCGTCATTTATTTCCTTAGAACTGTTATTACCGGCAGCTGCGAGTGTACTTACAGCTGAAACTGGGCAAATCTATGCTCTGATCAAGCCTCAATTTGAAGCTGGAAAAGAAGCTGTTGGGCGAGGTGGTGTTGTTCGGAATCCAAAGTTGCGAAAGCTTGCTATTCAGAAAGTTTTAGATGTTGTAGAAAAACAGGGGCTAGCTGCTACCGGATTGATCGAGTCTCCGCTGAAAGGTCCGGCAGGTAATATTGAGTATTTAGTTCGAATTACGCAACAAGCACATAATCACCAAGGTGCGAAGTTGCTGCGCAATCTGACTAGTATTTAGTCTTCGAAGCTGTCACGGATGGCATCTTCCCAAACTTCCAAGCCGTCTGCTTTTGCCTTAAGTGCTGGAAAATAGAGTGAAATAGAGGTGCCTTCATTTGGTGCTGAGGCAACTTCAACTGCTCCAGCGTGTCCGCGCATAATGCCTAACACTGCTGCTAAGCCAAGGCCATGGCCTTGTTTCTTCGTAGAGAAAAACGGATCAAAAATATTATTTTCTGTTTCCGTATCCATTCCAATCCCATCATCACTGATTTCCAAACATACATAAGCGCCTGCATCCATAACTTGCCCAGTAATGGGATTGACTTGAGCTGCTAGTGGATCAAAGAATGTATTGGTTGTGGAAATAGTAACAATCTTTGCTTTCGCATCAATCGCATTTTCAACTAGATTGATAAGAATTTGGCGAAGTTGAACTTTGTCTGCAGAGAGCGTTGCTAAGTCTGTACTAAGTTGTGTTTGAACTTCTGCGCTTTGCGGTGCCGCAATTGTGTCTAACGTTGCTTGCGTTTCAATGATGAGTGTATTCAGATTGAATTGCGCTAGATTGAAGCGAGCATGCCCAGAATACGCTAGCAGCTGACGGGTAACTTCTGTTGCGCGCTCCGCTGCTGTAAATGCTTTTGTGATGTGTCGCGCTGCTTTTGAGTTTTCGCCAACAATACGGAGTGCAATATCATTCTGCGCCATCATTCCAACAAGTAAATTGTTGAAGTCATGCGCAATACCACCAGCCATTAGGCCTAGTGTTTCAACGCGTTCGAGGTGATTAAGCGTTTCTTGAGCTTCTTTTAGCTCTTGAATGTCATCAAGAATAAGCAAGACTGCATCCTGACCTGCATAATCAAATTGGCGCGCTGCACCTCGAAACCACAATGTTTCTTTTTCCGCTGTCTGGAGTCTCAATTCATGATTGACAACAGATTTCTGCTCTAATATCGCATCAATGAGTTGGATATTGTCATTGGATGCTGTAAGCAGCATTTCGCGCAGCACTGTTTTTTCTGACTGTTGTAAGTCGATGTTGAATGTTGATTGCGCAACGAGGTTTGCCCAAAGCACTTCAAGTTGCGGCGTCTTGCTGCAGATGAGTACATTGCCCGGAATAGCTGTAACAATTTCATTCAAGCGAAGCCGATTGTCTTCAGCTTGGCGCGCAAGTTTGTCGTTTTTCGTAATTGTTAGACTAAGTCTGCTTAGCAAGCGGTAGAGCGAAAATAAAATCAGTCCACCAAGAAATGTGATTTCAGCAGCGCGAATAGCCCAAGCTATTGGCCGATTTACAAGATAGGCGCTGGTTGTCGAGTAATCGATTGCGTCTGCGCCAAGCGAAAATCCGAAGAATGCGAGAATGCCAGTTGAAAGAATGATCGTCGCAACGCCTGCGCGAATATCAAAAATGAGTGCCGAGGCAAAGACAGTGGTGAGGAGATATAGTAAACCGCTACCTGTTAATCCAAAGTGCCCAATGTCCTCAATGGCGATGGTTAGACCAACAAGGATTAGGATTGAACCACGAACGGTGTTTGGCAATCCTTTGAGAAGTTTTGCGAGTGCAAGTAAGATTATTCCAGCAGTAAAGAAAAATAGCGTGCTCCATAGCTGTTGGGCGACTGTTTGATAAACAGCTATGGTATACATTGGCACAGCAATTATCAAAGCAAAGCTGAGCATGTACTCGACGAGCTGTGTTTGCTCTGTTTCTAATGCACTGTGCGATGCTGATGATTTTTTCCAAAAAGCTGGGAAATTTGCCATGTTACTGTAATACTTGTGACTCTCGCATATCAGTTTACTAAATACCGTGGGTACGTCGTTGTTTATACCACTTAATTTGTAATTATTGAAACTAATTTGTAAGCAAAAACTAACCAAAAATTCACCTTTATGTACGAAGAGCTTTCAATTACTAAAACACTACTTCAAAGACTACGTCGTCTTCGAAAACTAGAGCAGATGCAGGCGCTCGATCCCATTGAGTTTGAGAAATACGTTGGATTACTGTTTCGAGACGATAACTGGGAAGTTTTTACGACCGTTGCGAGCGGGGATGAAGGTGTTGATTTATTTGTCCGCAAAGGTGATCACACTGGGATTGTTCAATGTAAGCGCTACTCCGGCACGGTTGGTCAGCCAGTTGTGCGAGATCTATATGGTTCCATGGTGCATAACCAAGTCAATGAAGGCTGGTTAGTGACAACAGGGAATGTTTCGAAGCAAGCAGAGCAGTGGGCTTCGGACAAAATGATCAACCTGGTTGATGGTAGTGATTTAGTTGCGTGGGTTAGTAAAAACGCCCGAGTTCAAATGGACTCGTCCAAAGCTTTTGCAAAAGGCCCGAAAGAACGCGCAAAAACGGGGCGCACGGATAAGAAAGCAGCTGACAATCGTTGGAAGGTTGTGGCAGGCGCGGCTGTTGCCATTGTGCTGTGTTTGACGATTAGTGTTGTAGCAGCGCGTCGAATGTTTACGCCAGATACGTTTTATCAAGAGTTTGATGATCAACTTGCTGCTGCGGGGACTTCTACCGCATTTGCACGCCAAGAAGAACGATTGGAAGTGCAAGGTGGCGATGAAGCTGCGACTGAAATGCCAACAATTATTGTTGCTGAAGATGTAACCCCGGAAGAGGAAACCGGAAATACAGAAGGCGTAGTTGAAGAACCAACCGCAACTTTAGAGCCTACGGTCATTCCTACAGTGACTTTACTGCCCACTTTGGCGCTACCAACTGAAACACCGAAGCCTAATGCAACTGAAACACCAACGCCATCGGTTCAAGATTTAGAGCGGCATGGTGAAGTTCAGTCTGTCCCTGCTAACGTTGGGATCACGGTGGATGCTAATCCAGGTGAGTGGCCGCAGCAAGCTCCATTTGATTCTGAATTTGTTACCTATCAAACTGGTACTTGGAACGGTTCAGATGATGTAGCAGCGAACTGGACCTCACAGTGGGATTCAACGTACCTTTATTTCTGGGTGCAAGTCACAGATGATTCACATGTGCAGGTAAATGCAGATGAATCCATTTGGCGGGGAGACAGTCTTGAAATTGAGATCGATACTGATGTAGCTGGTGATGAATCAGAAATCAACAGTAATGATGATGATTTCCAAATTATTGTTTCTCCGGGTGACTTTGGGAGCGTTCCGGTTGTTGTTACGCGCTACCGCGGTCAGGCATTGGGAAGTAATGCCAATGCGTTCGGTCACCAAATTGTGGCACAGTCACGCCGAACTGGTGCTGGCTATGACATGGAAATTGCCATCCCATGGGCAGAGTTGGATATGACTCCGAGTAGTGGGATGACAATTGGCTTGGCTCTAACAGTCAACGATATCGATACAATTGGCTCGCGAGAGCCGGAGATGAGTAAATCTAACGTGCCATATCGGGCTTGGCGACGTCCGGACACTTGGGGGCGTTTGACACTGGGTAGTTAAGCGTCTGGATCCCAATCGGGGACTGTTTCTCCAAGTAGAGACTTAACAATTCGCTCTGCCGTTTTCCCATCGCCATATGGGTTTACGGCTTGTGCCATAGAATTATAGAAATCTTTGTCGTCAAGCAATTTAGTTGCCATTTCAATGATGAGGTCTTTGTTAGCGCCAACAAGCTTTACTGTTCCTGCATCAACAGCTTCTGGACGTTCGGTGGTTTCTCGCAACACTAATACAGGTTTCCCTAATCCAGGAGCCTCCTCTTGAATACCGCCAGAGTCGGTCAAGACTAATTCCGCATTCTTCATCAAATGCACCAATGGTAGGTAATCCAATGGTGGCAACAGTTTGATGTTTGGCACATCAGACAACCATTGCTTTGCGGCGCGTTGGACATTTGGATTTAGATGCACTGGATAAACCAGTTCTACTTCATCGCCATATCGATTGGCTATCTCTACTAGCGCTTGGCAAATTTGGTCTAAAGGTTCCCCAAAATTTTCACGTCGATGTGCTGTCACCAAGATGATACGCTTAGACCAATCAACGCTGCTGAGTGGTCCAGATGAGAAGTCATAATCTAGGTCAGCCACATAATACAGTGCATCAATTACTGAATTGCCTGTGACTAAAACATCTTCTGCTGGCGTTTTTTCACTTAGCAAATTGCCCTTAGAGATGCTAGTGGGTGCAAAGTGACGATCAGCAATAACACCAACAACTCGACGATTGATTTCTTCAGGAAATGGCTGTTGTTTGTTGTACGTACGTAGCCCCGCTTCTACATGACCTACCTTAACGCGACCATATGAAGCCGCAATGGCAGCTGTCATGACAGTGGTAGTGTCTCCTTGGACAAGTACCCAATCTGGTTGTTCAGATTTTAATATCGGTTCTAGCGTGCTAAAAATAGAGGCAGCAACGCCAGTTGGTGTTTGCCCAGGCTTCATCACATCAAGATCGTAGTCTGGAGTAATTCCAAATAACTGCAAAACTTGGTCAAGCATTTCCCTGTGTTGCCCAGTAACACAGACTACAGATTTGATTTTGTCGGGCGATTGTTCCAATGCTTTGACAATTGGAGCCATTTTGATGCCTTCAGGGCGTGTTCCAAAGATTGAGAGAACCTTTAACATAGTGTTATGATGCTTCCTTCATCAACAGTATTCGGGTAAAATCTGAATACAAAGTGCGTTTGTAATAAACCACAATAAGTATATAACTGTAACAGCGGGAGAACTAGTGGGCAGCAACCACCAACCTCCCGTTTTTTATGTGTTTGGCCAATAACCTTGGCTAGGCAAATTTTGAATGACAGATCCTCGAATTCGTAATTTTTGTATTATTGCCCACATCGATCACGGCAAATCTACCTTAGCAGACCGTCTGCTGCAACTGACCGGAACTATTTCTGATCGAGATATGCAGTCACAGTTGCTAGATAGCATGGATTTAGAACGTGAGAAGGGGGTGACGATTAAGGCATCCGCTGTGCACATGACATATGATGCCAAAGATGGCCAAACATATGACATGAACCTCATTGACACACCTGGTCATGTCGACTTTGGTTATGAAGTGAGCCGCGCACTACAAGCTTGTGAAGGTGCCATTTTGGTGTTGGATGCAAGTCAAGGGGTGCAGGCACAAACGCTTGCTAATTTGTACTTAGCGTTAGAAGCTGACCTTGAAATTATTCCAGTTATCAACAAGATTGACTTGCCAGCGGCACGCCCTGATGAAGTGACTCAAGAAATTGTGGATTTGCTTGGTGTTGATCCAGAAGATGTGATTGCAGTGTCTGCTAAAAATGGCACGAACGTCGAAGCAATATTGGAGTCAATTGTTGAGAATGTGCCACCACCGCAGGTCGAAAAAGACTTGCCAATGCGGGCGTTGATTTTCGACTCGCACTATGACAGCTACAAAGGTGTGATTGCCTATGTGCGGGTCCTAGAAGGATCAATTGGTAAGAATGATGAGCTTCGTCTGATGGCAACAGACACTGTTCTAAAGCCAGTTGAGATCGGTCGCTTTGAGCCAAAACTCACAACTGCTGATCGATTATATCCAGGGACGGTTGGGTATGTCGCGACAGGTCTGAAGTCAGTTCAGGAATGTCGCGTTGGTGACACGCTGACCTTGGCTAAGTATGACGACATTGAGCCGTTGACCGGTTATGAACCTGCTAAGCCTATGGTGTTTGCTGGGCTTTATCCAGTAGATAACGAGGATTATCCAGTTCTAAAAGA
>JAHDBS010000434.1 GCA_020630225.1 Anaerolineales bacterium
GCCGTCTTGGACCATGCCCAAGGCGGGGCGTGGTGCGTCTGATTGACGGGTATTGGGTAGTGGGTCACTTTGAAATTTCAAAGGGCATTTAGAATTTCAGTTACTCTGCTATGGTGATTTGACCAATTTGAGGTGTCTTCACACATCCAAGAAATTGCTTCTTGAAGTTCAGTATACCTCAAACCGCAATCTAGGTGAAAAATCGGCTCGTGGTGCGCCACCCGGTTCCGAAACCTGCGGATTGCATTAAGCCTACCATGAACAATACTTCTTCGTTTGTTGTCCATATTTTGGAAGCAACTATGGAGACATGAACGCCAAAGCGTCTGGTCATAACCTCTTGAAATAAGGCCAACCCAAAAAGCAAATTTCAATTCTGCAACCACATCACCATGTGAAGGGTTTTCTGTGGCAGATTCTTTCGCTTGATTTATCATTCTACGGCTGAAATCATTTAGAGGAATTTGTGTTTGCTGAACTAACCAATCACATCCGTAATGGTCAGAAATACACTCGTTTAGCTTATTTCTTAGACATACTTCCAGATGTTGCAATGGTAGGTAAAATGCCTCTGACAAGCGCATGTTGTTTTCGTATAAATCAATACTTCGATCTAAATCATGATCAGATTCTTCGAGGTACTTAGTAAGTCTTTGATCGGATATTGTAAGCCGGAGTGCTGAATTTATTTGCGGTGTTCTCAATTTGTTTACTTGTCCTAAACTTTTTATTTGTTAAATAAGCACTGTACACCCCCGGTCGGCCTCTGCTTGCATGCTCCGGGGGTCAGTCGTTTTTAGACAGCTTTTTCTTGTAAGGTCCACGTTTTTTTGGTGCAGGTTCGTTTGCATCAACGATAGCAACCAGATCAGCAATATCCCAGAGACGATCAGTCAAACCTGCTTGCATTGCTGGCGTTACTTTAAGCGTTTGGTGAACCCGAACAAAGTTATAATACATGAAATGCAGCGCAACCGCGTAGGCGTGGTTCTCAACCTTCTTTGAAAAGGCGTTTGTCAGGCGAGTGAAGCGGCGCATGTGCATACGCATTGTCAGGTTTTGGCGTTCAACGTGTGAAGTCGAAACCAACGCCTTGTCTGGGTCTCCTTCGATACGACGCTTTTTGATCCCCGTGCATTCCGCTGGCGAATACTTCTTTTCGTGGCCTTTGTTGCCAGTTGGACCGCCGTACATCTTAACAAGCTGGGCGTAGTCCACATCGGCACCAAAAGCCCCCTCAACGGCTTCCAGATACGCTTTGTGGCCATCTGTGGTCAGTTGTACCCGATTAGACAGGCGGTCGCGCAGATCGTCCATAAACGCCATTGCGTATTCGCTGTCACGACCGCCGACCATGTAGGAAATGATCAGCTTGCTGTCGCTGTCGATAGCTGTCCACGTCCAAGTGTCACCCGCAAATTCTGGCGCATCTTTTGCCGCTGCGACGTTCTTTTGTTTGGCGTAGGTAAATGACCAGATTTCATCACACTGCACGACAGACGCTTTAACGTTGCGGACGTGTTCATCGTGGTATTTCGAGCAGGCCTTGCCCGCATCGATCAGCAGCTTGTTTACGGTGTTCTTAGACACGTCAGCGATCCGCGAAGTGGCGCGGATGGAATTGCCTTCCACCAGAAGGCGGATGATCAGGGCGCGGGATTTGATGTCGAGTTTTCTCATACCTTTCTTGTAAGCGACTCAAAGGCTGTAGTCAAGCATATTGGTCAGTTTGCGGCAGCGACCCTATGGTCACTACCGCATAAATACAGAATTTAGCTGTACATCAACTACAAAAATGATATTTTCGGCGGTAACAACCACGCAATACTGCCGGGCTTGCCCGGCAACAGACCGTTAGGAGGCCCGGATGAGCAGCAGTCGTGAAATGAGACGCCTTAAGGCAAAGTGGGACCAGAGCACCGGTTGGCCAAAACGCTTGGACTACCTAGAGATAGACGGAATCAGGGGATGGGATGGCCAAAGGATTGAATTTAATTTTCCAATTGTAGCGATCGTTGGTGAGAACGGGACAGGAAAAAGCACGATATTGCAGTGTGCCGCCGCAACTTATCAACCGCCAGATGCCAAGGAGAAATTAAACAACTGGTTTGCATCAGACTTCTTCCCGAAAACCATCTGGGAAGACTCAATGCGGGCGAGCATAAGGTACGCCGTTAGAGAAGGCACAAAGCCAAACAATGGGAGCATTCGAAAGCCGGGGGAGCGCTGGAGAGGGAACCCTGAGCGGCCCAAAAGGGCAGTTACCTACGTTGACTTGAGGCGTCTACAGCCCATCGTGGCCCGAACAGGGTATTCCAAACTTGCAAAGGACGCTACCGAAGAACTCTCCGCCGAGCGGTTTGACCCGAAAAGGCTGGATCGCTTTAGTGCGATTATGGGGCGAAAGTACCAAGGCGCTCGCATGGCGTTAACTGATGCCGACAAGAACCGAGATGTTCCAATTTTTACCGACACAGCCAAAAAAGACGATTGTACATATTCAGGTTATCATGCAGGCGCAGGTCAAATGACCATTGCTGAGTTTCTTAGGCTTGATCCACCAAAGAACAGTATTCTGCTGATAGACGAGATTGAAACATCCCTTCACCCCCGCGCTCAACGGCGCTTGATACGAGACCTTGCAGAGATTTGTCGTGAAAATGATCTGCAAATCATCGTGACCACTCACTCCCCTTACATATTGGCAGAACTGCCGATTGAAGCACGCATTTATTTGATGCGCGGCCAGACTGGTCGGCATGTCATGACCGGAGTTAGTCCAGAATTTGCAATGACAAAGATGGATGAATACCCACACCCTGAGTGCGAGATTTATGTTGAGGATGATCGAGCCTCTGTAATGCTTAGGGAAATTATAGTTGCGCATTCCAAGAGCCTTATAGATCGCTGCGCAATGATACCATTTGGACAAGCAAGTGTAGGTCGGATGCTTGGCCAAATGGTCGAGCAGGACCGCTTCCCTAGGCGGTCAGCCGTTTTTCTTGACGGGGATCAGGCAGACGCGCCGGGTTGCCATTTACTGCCCGGAAACGATGCGCCGGAGCGTGTTGTCTTTGAGAGCCTCCAAACTTTCAATTGGGGAAAGCTCAGAGAGCGCGTCGGGCGCGGCTATGCAGATGTTGCCGACGCGTGCAATCGGGCGATGGCGCTGTCCAATCACCATGAATGGGTCAAGTCAGCCGCCGATACGCTCTTAGTGCCTGGAGATACGCTTTGGCAGGCAATGTGCGCTGAGTGGGCGGCTCACATATTGCAGGGAGATGATGCCAAGCCAACTATAAATGCGATATCAGACCTTTTGCTTACTGATCCGGTAACGGCTTCTTCGCCCACCGTGCGGCTGCCGCTTTTTGAGCAATCTCTCGACGCGTTTCAGGATCAAGAGATTTAGCACGAGCCTCCCCACCTAGCTTTCCGCCTTTGACTTGGCCGGCAGCTTTTTGTTCTTCGCAGGCGTCACCCGTCGCCACATCCGCAATGAACTTGGCAAGCTGGTTCGCGTCTCTAGGTCTTTTGGGATTGTTTGTCATGTCAGACCTCTTGCCCGCAGTTTTTGCAGGTATACTTTGGTCCTTCGATTTTAGTGCCGTCAACACCAGTAAATGGTCCACTTATGCCACTGATGTATGTTGACGGATCGCGCTGGAAGGACCATCCATCATTTTGCCATACGTCTGCACTACCCGTAGCTCCGCAGGCGGTGCATTCAAGGTCAACGGTCCATCTGTCTTTTGCGGTCATAATGTATAAATAGGCAGAGTCGTGGGTCAGTGCAAATTATTCAATTTCAAAGTGACCCACTACCGGGTATTGCGCCCGGTTGACGGCCTGGATTTCGACGGAAGTCTGGGGTTGAAAT
>JAHDBS010000435.1:0-2522 GCA_020630225.1 Anaerolineales bacterium
TGAAAGATGCGCCAAAACAATCGAAGCAGGGGCAAGCGCTCATTCGCTTTATTGACAGTAACTACGGTGCGACTGGCATGTCGTCCGACTCGCTTGATATCACTAAGCGCCGCGCGCTTGCCATCGGTCGTGACTTTGTACGCTTGCTCAAAAGTCTTTCCCCAAGTGATATATCCGACGCCTTTGCGCTGTACCCTAAATATGCGCAGCAGTTCGGGGCGCTTGTTAATTGGGTTTTAGGCTACGCAGACGACCTAATGCCACCGGCCTACAAAGAGCAGCTCGCCGTGTTTACTTCATTTGCGAATACCCAACTTGTCGGCGATGGACTAGCCGAGGCGGCAGACTCCGACGGTGCGGACTCTGGTGCGGATGACAATGCATTGGCTAAATGGGCAGTGCGCATTGAGGCCCAGGCCCATCACTCGGTCATCAGTGAAAAGTTTTATCAGCTGCGTTTGGGGAACAACTTTGGCCCGTTTGTGCAGCTACTTTATAACGCGCAACAAGCGGTCGATGCCCAAACGTTACATGCAGACTATCTCAGCCAACTCAACGGATATCGCTCAGACTCAGATAAAAAGCTCGCACTTGGCGATCGGCTAGAGCAAGCCCGAACAAAACCGCCGGCAACGTCATTGGCCGCTACCATTCGCCAACGTCTAGATGCCTTTGGCGCGTCTAGCTATGACGAAGACGGCAATGCCAATGCCTTAGGTAATGTGTATGACAAGTTTGCGGAAGGCAAGCTCACCGCACTTGACGTTGCCAGCTACTCTGGGCGGCGGGGCAAAACACGCGGCGACGACATGAAGACCGCCTTCAAAAGCGCGTCCGACAAAGATCTGTACAACATGTCTACGGCGGGTCAGTTCTCTGCGCTGCTAACGCAATATCTCGCGGCGCGGTCTGGCGCACAGGACAAACAAGCCCTGTCCCTCGCCCGACAGTTGGACACCTTCGTGATCGATCTGTCCAAACCCACTAAATACTTAATTGCGAATGAACTGGCAACCCGCTTTGGCGGGCGCACCAAAGACATGGCCGACCGTTTGGCGGATCTACGTGGGTCGCTGGCAAAGTATCTGTCTGGGAACCCCACTGTAGACGGTAGTGACACGCCTTTGTTTGGCGCGGATTCCTACGGTGACTTGCGCGCCAAAATCATGGCAACGCGTCTCAATGGGATTTCCTTGCTAGACAAAGAAGCCATGCGCCAAGAAGGCTTTCAATGGTCATCATTTTCAGTCAAAGCGGCTGAAACGCAAATCGCTGCGACAGACTTTGCCAGCCTGCATGTCCGCATGAATATGCAGGCCGACAGCAGCCGCTCTTTCCTCACTCAAACTGAAGCTGACGCCGACGCGCGCAATGCAATGGCGCAAAAAGTGGCCGAAAAGAACGGCAGTGACCACACCGCCGTTTCTGCTGAGGATGATGCGGCCAGCAAGCTGAACACTATTAGCGGGCTAAGTAAACAAGCTGACAAAGTATCCGATCTGTTTGGCGTGCATGCCAAAGCCTTCTCGAACTTGCAAAAACGCTACACTGGCCGCCTGATGAGCGTGGTGAAGGTCATCACCGGGGCGCTGGCTGCGGCTTCAACCAGCGGCTTAACTGCGGCGTTCGGCGTGAAGCCGAAGAGCTTACAAGCCTTCGTTAAGTTCCTAGTCGGCTATGCCCAAGATGGCGTGACGGGAACTGCATCATCTGTGTTGGCGGGGACAACAGGAGCCCGTAACTGGGGGCAAATCGGCTATGCCAATTTTCTCAGCGTCGCGAAATTAGGCACGTCAATCGGCTCAAACATTGTCAACAGTGAAATTGAAACGGCGATAAATAATATTCTGGGGCATGAGGTCACGCTAACCGATAAAAAGGGCAAAGCTGGCAAGTACTTTATGCTGTACCCAGATATGATGGCGAATGACGGCATGAACAAGAACATGGATGCCATTTTGATTGACTCTGGGGCGGGCGCGTTTTTGAAATATTCGACCGCCCAATTTACGGCTGGGATTGACTCATTCTTGAAAGACTTAGCAACGAATCCAGACTTGGCGGTGAGTTTACGTAACGATCCAACCGGGGTGATGTTGGGCTATGTCAAGGGCGCTGCGAAAACTGTTGGGACAGCCATCAAGGGTGACTACGACAACTTATCAAATTCAAAATATCAGCAGGATTTGAAGAAGTTGCAAACAGAGACTGGCTATGCAGGCGTTCAGAAGAAGATCAAACCGCCTAAGGCGATGAGTGGTTCGGCGGCATTCAAGAAAGGATTCACCAAGACTCTTAACAAGAAATATACAGCACCACTAAAGGGTGAGTGGAAGCGCTACAGAAAAGGCCCTCAAATTGCGACGGCCAAGAAAAAATTAAAAGACAAAGCCAAAGTGGTGGTCGCGCAACTCAATGACGAACGCGTTCGCAGCAATCTGCCAGATGATCGGAGTGATTTTGAGTTGTTCTGGGAAGTGTTAGTGAGTGCAGATACAGACAATGACTCAACTCAGGTTGAG
>JAHDBS010000435.1:2622-3872 GCA_020630225.1 Anaerolineales bacterium
TATTCTTACAAACTTGAGGCGAAAAGGTTTCACTTACCATTTGATGTCTGGGGTTGGCAATAATTGCGCGATTTATACGCTCGCCCATCAGCTGCATGCGAATGGCATTGCCGTAGATACAAATAAGCTGGCTAGCCATGTGCGTAGCACCGACGGACTGAAAGGGAGTGCTGAAATTGAACTGTACAACCCTGCCTTTGTAAAGGCCGTTCAAGATTTTGTAACAAGTAGTTTTGTAGGTCAAAATTACGTGATTATGCTAACAGGATTCAAGGCCGATACTCAGGATAACATTGTGCCAGCAGGTCATCAATTCAGCATGGCAGATGTCAATCAAGGGACAGCAGTGGAGCTTTTTGCATTCTTAGATGAGTCTCACAACCATTTTGGTTCGCTCACCAAGTAACGAAATCCGTAGTAAGGTGCCTTCAGCCCAAGCGGGAAAGACAATCAATGACAACACAAATACCGACCAAACCAGACCAGCCCGCAGAAGCCGTCAACGGCACAAAACCACAGGCTGAAGAGGCGCAAGAACAGCGCAACCCTAGCCACGACCATGTCGTGCTGCACACGCGCCTCGCAACACTGCGGCTGCGTTACGCTGCCGAATGCTGGGCACACGCTGGCCGCGATCCTAAAGATCAATACACGGGCCTGTATCTCCCCGAAGAACTCGCCGAGGTTGACTTCGCGCCACCGCTGGAAGTCGCGTTTGGGCCGTATAGCATCCTGCCGCAAGAGCGCCACAAGGCTTATCTTGAGCAATACATTGAACTACAAGCCGAAATCGAAGCGCTGTCGCAGGTTGCCGCTGAGCATAACTTCCTGCTACGTGTGGACTACCTCGCCGAAGTCTTTGAACTCAGCCGCTTCGAAGTCGATGTCCTCATGATGTTGTTCACCATCGCCCGCAACGGCTCGCTGATGCGGGCCATCGGCTTTGTCTTAGATGACGCCGCACAAAAAGCGCCAACCATCAAGCTGCTGTGTGACCTGCTGATTCCAAAACCGAGTGAAAAGCTAGCCCCGCTAACCGCCTTTATTGAAGAAGCGCCGCTGCTCAAGCATCGCTTGGTGGAATACATGCCGCATCCTACACCAAACAGGACGTTTATCCACACGCCGCTGACCATTACACCGTCACTGGTAGTCTGGTTGCTGGGCGGCTTTCAACCGCAGGGTTACATTCAGAAGCTGGTCAATACCTATCTGCCTAACATCACTGACACCGAACTCGAACTGATCCG
>JAHDBS010000436.1 GCA_020630225.1 Anaerolineales bacterium
TCTAAAATTGAGACCCAGGGATCGACCTTTGTATCAACATTGTAGCGATGTGGAAAAAAGTCGATACCGGATTTAGCGGGAACAGGAATGATTTGATCACTGGCGGCTGACTTTGTCCGAACATCAGCAAATTTGCGAATCTCAGATACAGTTAGGTCACTAGGCTCCAAATTATGGAAAAGAACGTCCGCAAGCTCATCCGTTGACATTCTCTGTGGAGCACCAAATCCAAACTCTGTTGAAGCTGGAAAATTCACGCTGATAAGCTGAATCAAATCTTCAACATTAGCGATAGCGTCTGTTCGGTCGCTATTCGCGCCTCTTGCTAGCAGGCAAATCTTTATTTTTGAACCAAATCTTGATGTTGTCGGGTCTGAATAGACTCTAAGCGCTACGGCAGTGCCATTTCCGGGTGCGTGCAGTGCATGAAGATACCCGCGAAACCGGCTTAGTAATGCCGTGTAATATTCACTTTGGCGACTTTTTTCAACAACTGGAATAAAAGGAATTAAAACCCCAGCAATAGCATGATATTTCCGCAATGTGGACACGCCCGAAACAGCTGCATCTTTTTGATACAGCAATTCTGGATTCAACTCTTCACATTCCAGTCGCTTTGAACTTACTACAATCGACATGTATTAATGAGCAGCTATTTGTGCCTACTTAGCTTCTTCTTGGGAAAGCAATTTGCGGGTTCGCTCAAATATTTGCCAAACGGTTGTATTGTCCGCTTCAAACAAGTGTTGTTGCAAAAATGGGTATTTAGACACGCTTACAACAAATCCGCCCAATTCAACTTCCGGTACATCTTCAGCAGCAAGCCAAGTGATTTTCAAATCCTTGCCATTATCCATTTGAATTTCAAATACTTGAGGGTCATGCTCTCGCTGCGAAAGCATATGTGGAATGCGGTCCTCGAGCACATCATGCTCCCATTTCAAGCGCGCCTCGAAACCATCTGCAACGCTTGGCGGCGTTAACGGCGGCCAACTCTCAACTTGCTCAAAAGCAGCCCGCGCAGTGTCATTCGCAATATACATTTCGTCAGCGCTATTTTTTGCGCCCTGCCCAGCGCGCGCCACAATTTGTTCCGGCTTCATCCCGCTTAGCATCATCGCTTCAACCATTCGGTCAGCAGAACGTCCTCGCAACTTCAGTGCCTCTTCAGGTGCCATTTTAGAAAGATATTTCGTAAATACGTCTTCGTCTACTTCTTGCCAAACATTGGCTACTTCAACTTCATCTTTCGCGGTTAAGATACGTTGGAATGAGTCTCGCAGTGAATTCGAAAGAGCACTACTGCCCTTGACGCCCTTAATTGCCACATCTACAACGGCCAGTCCAGACTTTTGGACAAGCTTATTGCGCATGACATGGCCACTTATTTGGTCTTTGAGCTGTGCAGTAATAGCGCTTTCATAGCTTGCCATGGGTAACACAGCACGCGCTGCGTCTAGCGCTGCCTGCTCAACGGACTGCAACACATTCACTTGCTGATGCAACATAATGGCCGTTTCACGGTCAACCGCTACCGTAACCATTACAGTGTAGTCAACTGTGATCCAGCCGCCTTTCCCACCATATTGGGCATCGAACGTGGGAATTTCGTTGAGCTGAATTTCAACCGCAAATTCCTTTTCAATCCATTCCACTTTCGGAGGGGGATTTTCGCCAATGTTTAGTTTCCAAAAATACTTTTGGTTATGCCCCGCACTTGCAACGTCATAAATGGAAGACTCGTTATAGCCTAGGTCAGCCAAATAAACGCGGCCATCTTCCATAGACAACGAATAAACTTTTATTAGGCCTAACGTTAGTAGTGGCACAACTGGATACGCTGCACTTGTGGTCGTTGACTTAAAGACCTTCTTTGAAATCATTTTTGGGTCAGTCATCACAAATCACCCTGAATCCCGCGTTGTAATAAATGCCCAGACTGGACCAATAACGGCTCTCGCTACGGCTAGTGTCACATAATATGCACCGCAAAAAATAGCGAAGCTCAATAGCAACATCACCCAAAAAGGTGGGGCAAAATTCGCAATAATCCAGCCCACGATAACTATCGTCAGTACCAGACCCAGTCCAACCGCAACACCAATTATGGTGAGCAAGGTTGGGGCTTCATGCCGATGCATACCCCAGCGCCAGCGCGACCCTCCGAGAACATAGCGACGTTGACTTTTGACAGTCGTTGCTTTTGGAAGTTTCTTCAATCCCATGCAAATTCCTCCTAGTTATTTCCGTTTTCTAAATATGGATCTGCCTTACACGACCCTAAGATCCAATTTTGGTTGATCCAACCATCAATGTAGCTACTGGAACCACGTTCAACTCGCACCTTGACCCAGTTTTCTTGGTCAACCTCACGGTAGACTTCCTGGTCTAGAGACGGTCGCAAGATGCCAATAACGTCCTTATTTTCTAACACAAGCATGCGTTCGAATTCTGCGCCAGGGTCAGACTGCAATTCACGCTCAAATGAAACTTGACATTCTTGCAACACCGGATTGATTGGTGTTGGCGTGATTGTTGGCGTATTAGATGGCGTTGGTGTGATTGTTGGCGTTGCTGTTGCTGTTGGTGTCAGCGTTAGCGTTGGTGTAGCTGTGGCGGTAGCCGTTGGCGTTAGCGTCAATGTCGGTGTTGCTGTAGGTGTAAGGGCCAATATTGCAGCTTGGCGCCGACCACGGAACGTCAATAGCGCAAATGCAATTGCGCAAATTAACAGAGTTGAAAGCCCCCATTGAAGCATTTTTCTTGAACGAATTGCTTCAGTTAAAGACTGCCGCCTTTCATTTTCTGGTGCGGTTGTATCAGTTGGAATATCTGCTAGCTTGGAAGATATTTTATGAAGCGGTGGTATATCTTTGGGTGAAACCAATAGACTAGACTTACCCAAACCATCTGTAATATCGAAAAAGGTTTGAAGGTTTTGACTTCGTTTCTGACGCCAGGTATCGCGTCGGTCAATAGCTAAGTCAAGATGAATGAAATCAGTGTCAGCCGAATTCCGTAGGTTGTCTACGGTTTTGGCATCAAGCTCAGATTTCCGCTGCGATAAGGCACTACTAGTCGCAGGCACATCAACAGTTAAGTCCAGCAAGGATCGCAACCATTTCTGACCGTTTACCAATGCATTGAGTTGGCGATACAAGTCTAAACCAGAAGAAAAATCAAATGCTTGTAGCTTACCCCAATCTCTTAGAATACTTCCAATATTAGAGTCTTGATTTAATTCATCTGCTGTTAGGTGAACATTCCCCAAACGCTCGCTCAGGTTATGATTGTGCGCAGACAAGTTATCTTGTAATTGTCCGTATACTACTTCTCTGTCGTTGTTTACTACACGGCTAGCCTCAAGTTTTGCTTCCCATTTAGATGGCTGATCTTCAGCAGGATATGCGTTATATTTGTCACTGCTTTGATCAATAAACAACTCCGCGGTTGAGAATCGTGCATGTTTACTAGTAACATTGACATTGTTTAGATCTGCAGCAAAAGCTTGTTCAATAATGTCTGTTTTCGCGCGTTGTAACTCTTTAACCAAGAATTTAGGCAATATATTGACGTTGCGCAATAAATTCTGAATGGCATTATCAAATTTACCTTTTGATGCAAGTTTATGGCTCTCATCTATCGCAGCCCTAATAGATGTTTTTAGAGATTTTGCTGTGTCAAGCTTTCGAAGGCAATCTGCATGCTCTGTCTGTAACGCAGTCGGCAATGCAAGGTCATCAAATGCCCCTAGTACTTGGGTCGCTCTTGCAAATTCATCATTATCAATGGCATCTTGCACCTGGATTTGTGCTTGTTTCCAATCACGTTCAATTCGAGATTCCCAATTCGTATATCGCTCGATAAT
>JAHDBS010000437.1 GCA_020630225.1 Anaerolineales bacterium
AGCGTGGTGGTTCAAAGCCGTGTTTACTGTAGTGGATCGGGTATTGACGCTGTTTGGCAGTGGTTATCATCCATACCTGCATTCACATGCAGATATTCAACGCTATGCAATGTCAAGCGGTTTACGCTTGATTAGTGATGAACGTCAAGGTGTCTGGCGAGTGATGGTATTTGGGAAATAAATTAGTCCCATTTGGCATCGCTCAGGGCAGGCTGCGGACGAGCAGGGTGAACGCGGATGTGGGGGATGGGTAGAGACTTTGTTTCTGCTATAACTGTATCTTTTGGGGACGCGAATTGCACGAATTAGGCGAATTTGCGCGAATGGAAACAGATAGAAGAAAATTCGCGTAAATTCGTTGTTTTCGCGAAATTCGCGTGCAATTGGTCAAAGAATAAAAGTACTGGCCGGCGATTTGCGTCTGCCTCGTCCGTGGCTAATAAAACTACACAACGCGATTGCCAAATACAACCCGCCACAGCGCAAGCGCTGCGCCGCCTAGTAATACGTAGCCCGCAGTCTTTATCTCTGCTAGCAGCAACTGTATCCCCCCTAGTAATAGACCAATAAACACCAATGCAATGCTGCCGCGTTCGACAGCTGTGGTCAGTCTTTCAATTAGCAAGTTTGTGCGCGGTGAGTTGAGTTCAATGCGCCCACGGTCCAGCTTGTCGAGAACGTTACTGGCTTGTCTTGGCAGACTCAACGATAGCCGCCCAATGTCAGCAACTTCGTTTAGACCAAAGCGGTTTTCAGCGGCTTCTTCGGCAAATAGGCGCTGCGTAATTGGGATAACGCTTTCCCAGACGTTGAACTGTTCAAACAGGCCAACGCTAATCCCGCTGAGAATTTCCAAGGTGCGCCCAAAGAAGATCAAATCTTCCGGTACTTGGAACGGGAGTTCATAAATCAGCTCACGGAATTGTGCGGCAAAGGCTTCGGTCTCTTCAAAGCTAATATCACGGATTTCGGCGGTGCTCTTGCCCCAAAAACGCTCGAATAGCGTAGAGCCTGCCCGTTCCAAAGCGCTAATGTCAGCGCCCGGCAAAATGACACCCAGATATTGATAGGCTTGGATGAGCCGTGCCGAATCTTGCGAAATCACGGCGAGTGCCATTTCGCGTAAGCCGTTGCGCATGCTTGGTGAAATGTGCCCCACCATGCCAAAGTCGATGAAGATCAGCTGCCAGCCATCGTCATCCGTTGTGGTTTTCGGATTGCCTTTTAGCACTGGCTTAGTTGAGACAAATAAGTTACCCGGGTGCGGATCGGCATGGAAGAAAGAGTCGCTAAAAATCTGCTCCAGATACGCCTCGACCATCCGCTGGGCGATTTCTTGGCGGTCTAGCCCAGCAGCTTCAATCGCGGCGTAGTCTGTAATTTTGATCGCTTTGACTTCTTCTTGCGTAATGACTTTTCGCGCAGTGTGCGACCAGACAATGGCCGGCACTTGAATACCTTTGCGGTTTTCAAAATTCTTGGCGAAGGTCTCGCCATGCTTCCCTTCAGCCATGTAGTCAATTTCTTCATACAAGGTGCGTGAGAATTCACGCAACAGCGCCGGTACATCTGCCCGTTTGCTGATCGGCTTGTAACGCATTAGCCATTTTGCAACGGTGGCTAACGCTTCAAGATCCACCTTGATGATGTCTTCAATAAGCGGACGCTGGACTTTGACGACAATGTCTTCATAGCCAACTTTCTCTGCATCAGCCGGATGAAGCTTCGCTTTGTGGGCTTGCCCAATGGATGCAGCGGCAATGGGCGTTTCATTGAACCAGGCATAGGCCTCTTCCAACGTGCGGCCTAACTCTTGTTCGGCAACGCGACGGATGTCTTCAAATTTTTCTTTGCGTACCTCATCTTGTAAGCCAGCAAGCTCATCGGTGACGATTTTGGGCAGAATATCGGCGCGGGCGGAGAACCACTGCCCAATCTTGATCAGGACGCCGCCCATGTCTGTCGCAAGGGCGCGGTAGCGGCGGGCTGCGCTTTGTAAGCGGCCTAGTCGGCGGTTGCTAGAAAAATTACGTAAGCCGACCTTGGGTAGAAGCAGTTCCCAAAAAATAAATTGCCAAATAATGCGAGCAAAAAAGCGGGTGATGCGACGGTAGCGGTTTTTGAGCATGGGGGAGTAGGAAGTGATTAGTGATGAGTGATTAGTGAAAATCTGCGACGAAAACTGAAGTAGTGCGTATTGCGTAGTGCGTGACAATGCGCGTGGAAGATACCAATGTGGTGTTAACGATTTAGTCGCGACGCACTACTCACCACGCACTACTTTTATAACGCCTTCAATCGTTGGCGACCACTCGACTTACAATTGACAGAACTACGTTCAACACTCACAATTCAACTATGGCAAATGATTTAGCGAATTTCTCAAAATATGCCCGTGACACGCGCGAGTTGGTTTTACAACTCTACGAAGAACTCCCTGAAAAGTCGCGGTTAGAGTTACAGAACATTGCCAAAATGCTGCCGACCAACAATGTGGATCGGATGAAGCAATTGGCAGAAATGGGCGGCGAACAACTTCGCATTGTGATGGGTAATAAGCACTCAGTCGCAATCGTTGGCCCGACCAATGCTGGCAAATCGACGCTTTATAACCAGCTAATTCAGGCAAGCGAACAAAAAGCCGAGGTTAGCCCAATTCCGGGTACAACCAAAGTGAATCAGATTGGAGACGTTGGTATTTTTGCGTTGGTCGATACGCCAGGCGTGGATGCTGCTGGGATCGATGGTATCAATGAACGTGCGCATGCGTTAGCCGCAGCCCAAACCGCAGATTTCATCGTTGTGGTCTTTGACGCTTCGCAGGGCGTGCGCCAACCGGATGTTGAATTATTTGCCACCCTCAAAGCATTGGATAAACCGTATTTAGTGGTTCTCAATAAAATGGATCTGGTCAGTAAAAATGCCAGTGAAGTACATGAGAAAGCGGCAGAGAACCTTGGCTTAGATAAATCACAGGTGGTCCCAATTGCGGCGCAGTCGGGTAAAAACCTTGAGCAAGTGTTGCTAGGCATTGTGCAGGCTGAACCTGAGTTGATGGCAGCGTTAGGGGCAGCTTTGCCGCCTTATCGACGTCAATTAGCGTGGAATGCAACGACACGGGCCGCAACCACGGCTGGCCTCATCGCATTGACTCCAATTCCGCTGTTAGATTTTATTCCGTTAGTCGGGGTGCAAAGTGCGTTGGTGCTAGGGATTGCGCGCATCTATGGCGAAAAGATCACGCTAGGTCGCGCAAAAGAACTCATCGCAACCTTTGGGTTAGGCTACATTGGGCGGACGCTGTTTATGGAGCTTAGTAAGCTTGGTGGCCCGCCGGGATGGGCGTTGGCAGCCGCAATTGCCGCCGGAACAACGCTTGTTATGGGGATGGCTGCCGCCCGTTGGTTCGAAAGCGGCGAAAAGCTAACCAACCGCCGAATGCGCGAGATCACCAAGGATGTGACGGCTATTCTACTGAGTCGTTTCAAAGGTCTAGGTCGCCGCCGGCCTAAACGCGCAGATTTGGAGAAAGAGTTGGAGTCAATTTTAGAAGAATCTATTGAGCTGGATTTAGATTGATTTGGATCGAAGCTTTAAAATCAGATTCAACGTGGAGACACAGAGATCGCTGAGAAAATAGTAAAAAACTCAGCGCCCTCAGCGTCTCTGCGTTGAGATTTTTCCTCAATCTGTTCTCAATGTTAGCTAAATAAAAGTCAGGCACAACACTTGCTACTATAAAGGTGCGACAACAAACAACATCTTTCTTCTCCTCCTCCTAAACAAAGGGGCTCGGCGTACTCTCACTCGATGTCAGGCTTATAGTCTGGCGAAATTGAAACAAGGCTGAGCCTCTTT
>JAHDBS010000025.1 GCA_020630225.1 Anaerolineales bacterium
GAAACATTGCAGCTTGGCTGATGGAAGTTATCTTGCATCAGTTGCGCAGTTCAGGAATGCCAGAAGGCATGGTCATGACTGTGCGTCATACTATTGCTGCTCTCGCTGCTGCGAACTTCATTCTTGTTATTACAGCTTTCAATATTTGGTTGGAACGCAAGGTTGCAGGTCGTATGCAAGACCGCTTAGGGCCGAATCGTGTTGGTCCATTTGGTCTATTACAAACTGTTGCAGACGCACTGAAGCTCTTTACAAAAGAAGTGATTGTGCCAAACGGTACCGATAAGGGCGTTTTCTGGGCGGCACCACTTGTAATGGTTATGTCAGTGGTCGCAATCTGGGCTGTTATGCCATTTGGCTCGACTATGATCGGGTTCGACATGGACGCAGGCTTCCTTTACGTTATTGCGGTGAGTGGGATTGGTACCCTCGCTGTAATCATGATGGGTTGGGCAAGTAACAACAAATATGCGTTACTTGGAGCCTTCCGCGCAGCGTCACAGCTCGTTTCTTACGAAGTTCCACTCATTATCTCTGGGATGGTGCCAGTCTTGTTGGCAGGCTCAATGAGCTTGCAAGACATTGTGATTGCACAAGATGTCTTCCCAGGGTATATCCTTGCTGCCCCAATCGCTGCTTTCATCTTTATGGTGTCAAACATCGCAGAAATCGGGCGCGCTCCTTTCGATACAGTTGAAGCTGAAAGTGAAATTGTTGCAGGGTTCCACGTGGAATATAGTGGTTCACTCTTCGCAATGATCTTTTTGGCTGAATTTGCACACGCGTTCACCATTGGCGCACTCTTCGCAGTGATGTTCCTTGGTGGCTGGCGCGGTCCAGGTGCAGAAGCCTTCCCAATTCTTGGCTTCGTTTACTTCACGCTCAAATCATTCCTAATGTACTTCGTTGTTATGTGGGTGCGCCTCACACTGCCACGCTTGCGCATTGATCAAATGAATGACTTCAACTGGAAGTTCTTGGTGCCACTGTCATTGGCGTCACTCATCGTGACTGCTATTGTGGCGAAAATCCCAGGTCTAGAACCAAACTCATGGCCGCTCGCATTGGCGCTGTTCGCAGCAAATGTAGCGTTGGCCTTTGTAACAATGGCAATCTTGGTGCGCTGGTCGCGCCGCGAACAAGCCGATGTTGATAATCGTTTGACAGCTGCCGCAGCAGCAGACTAATTCTTATGACTGGTCCTCAAATTGCCTTTTTGATTATTTCAGCGCTGACCGTTGCGTCTGCGCTGCTCGTCGTCACCGGTCGTAACTTGGTGCGTTCAGCGCTTTGGCTGGTTGTGACCTTGTTTATGGTCGCGGCGGTCTTCACTACGCTAGAAGCTAACTTCATGGCAGTAGTGCAAATTGTGGTGTACATCGGTGCAATCGCAATTCTGATTTTGTTTGCGGTTATGTTGACCCGCAAAGTGATGAACGAAACGCAACCTCAAACCAACAGTAACTGGTGGATGGGTGCGATTGTGTCAGGCGTGATTTTTGTTGGCATTTTGCTCATGATCTTGAGCGTAGACATGCCAATGCGCCCAGCAGACGATGTGTCTGGACAAATTGTTGGGCTTGGGAATGCATTTGTTAGTCCAGATGCGTTCATCTTGCCGTTCGAAGTCGCTTCAGTGCTTCTAATTGCAGCGCTGATTGGTGGGATTGCAATCGCAATGCCGCGAGAAGAGGAAAGCTAAATGATCCCATTAGAGTGGTACCTCATTCTTTCTGCCGTAATCTTTTGCATCGGTTTGTACGGTGTGCTTGCACGGCGGAATGCCATCGCCATCATGATGTGCCTTGAGTTGATGATGACAAGCATCACAATCAACCTAGTTGCATTCTGGCGTTATGGCAATGTCATTGACTTGTCTGGTCAAGTGTTTGCGGTCATTGTCTTTGCAGTTGCGGCTGCAGAAGCAACTGTCGGTTTAGCGCTGGCAATTTCAATTTACCGTAACCGCGACACCATTGTTGCTAACGATCTCAACTTACTGAAGTGGTAGGAAGTGGCTTGGCGGGTTGGTCATCTGACCAGCTAGCTAACACTTATCCTCGCGAAGGCGGGGAAACCACCCAACTAACTACCGTATGAACCTAACATTACTTACCTGGCTAATTCCGGTTCCGCCGCTGATCTCGTTTTTGCTGATCGTTCTGGTCGTAAATCGTAGTAAAGCCCTGAGCCATACAGTTGCGCTCACGTCTGTGATCATTTCATGGATCATGAGCTGGATCGTTGCTTTTTCTGCAATTGCACAAGGGCACCACTATAACGAACATCCAATTCACGACCATGTGCATTGGTTGCCAACGGGTGACACCTTCCTAAACATGGGTGTCGCAGTGGATAACCTAAGCGCAGTGCTGCTGGTCTTTGTTCCACTCTGTATCGTCGCGATTTTCCTTTATAGCGTTGGGTACTCCAACTTTGGAAAGCACCTAGACGACCACGATCTTCCAGGTTCACCACCGCACCACGGTATTGAGCCACTTTACTCACGCTTCTTTGCTTACCTGTCACTGTTTGCAGGCGCAATGCTCACCCTTGTCGTCGCAGACAATATGCTGCTGATGTTTATGGGCTGGGAAGTCATGGGTTTGTGCTCATACTTGCTGATTGGGTTCTGGTACGGTCGCGAATACGACAATCCAAAGCAAACACCACCACGCATCGCTGCAATCAAGGCGTTTATGACGACCCGTGTTGCCGATGTCTTCATGTTGTTGGGGATTGCTTACCTTTACGCTGAAGCTGGGACGCTCAACTTCCGTGACATCTTCTTCAATGAAGATCTGATGTACACCTTGACGCATGAACCAGCCGTAATCGGCGCTTTCACCATTGCGCAATTGATCGGCTTGCTGATCTTCATCGGTACAGTTGGTAAGTCAGCACAGTTCCCACTGCATGTCTGGCTGCCAGACGCAATGGAAGGTCCTACACCTGTTAGTGCAATGATCCACGCGGCAGCTATGGTTTCTGCAGGGATTTACTCAACACTGCGCGTCTTCCCGCTCATCTCAAATGGTGGCGGACATGGCGCAAATCTCACGATGGACATCATCACGTTCATCGGTGCTTTCACCGCATTGTTCGGCGCAACCATCGCGGTCGCGCAATATGATGTGAAGAAAGTTCTAGCGTACTCAACCATTTCACAGCTTGGCTTTATGGTCGCTGCGATTGGGATGAGCGCTTACGTTGCTGCAACCTTCCACCTGATGACCCACGCATTCTTCAAAGCATTGCTCTTCATGGGCTCAGGGTCAATCATCCACGGTGTTGAACACGGCATGCACGACGTGCACGAGCATATAGATCCGCAGGATATGCGGAATATGGGTGGCCTCCGACATAAGATGCCAACCACATTCTGGACATTCCTGATTGGTGGGTTTGCACTGTCTGGGTTCCCATTTGTAACCGCAGGGTTCTGGTCGAAAGACGAAATCTTGGGTGACGCTTGGTACAACGGACACTACATCGTATTTACCGTATTGTGTATCGCAGCTTTCTTGACTGCGTTCTACACCATGCGCCAAATTTCACTGACATTCTTTGGCAAGCCACGCACCGAAAGTGCAGCGCACGCCCATGAAAATGTCTGGACCATCACACTCCCACTGGTTGTACTGTCATTCTTCGCGATCTTCGCTGGGTTTGTTGGGGTACACGCCAAGTTCCCAGTGCTTGGTGAACTGTTTGGGAAGAACCCATTCGGTCACTGGGTAGAACTTGCATTGCCAGAAGCAATGATCCCTGCTCACTTCCCATTTGATTGGTTCCCAGTCATTATGTCGATTGTTGTTGGGGTTGGTGGTTTGACACTCGGTTACTTGATCTACGGTCGCAATCCAATGCAGTCAGCAGATGACGTCGATCCAGTCAAGAGGCTTCTTGGCCCAATCTGGACCATGTTGGAAAACAAATACTACGTGGACGAGTTCTACTATGCTGCGTTTATCAAGCCTGCTCACTGGATCGGTGAAACGCTGACCTTCAAGATTATTGATCGTGGCATCATCGATGGCGTCATTCACTTTGTGGCGAGCTTCTTCTGGAAAGCAGGTGAAGGCTCAGCTGCAGTTGAACAAGTCGCAATCGACGCACCGCCAGATCGCATGGCAGATGGTGTTCGTTGGACTGGTGACGCTATGAAATATGTCCAAACCGGGCGTATTCAGAATTATCTGATGTACACCGTTATCGCTATTGCAGCGATCGGTCTCATGTTCGGGTTCTTGCTCGCCTAATTGGGTAGTTGCTGATTATGGAATTTATTACCAATAACTTGCTGCCACTAATTCTCTTCACCCCGCTGCTTGGGCTGCTGGCGGTGATGTTAGTGCCAAAAGAACGAGTAGGCCACGTTGCTTTCTTGTTTAGCCTCATTCCACTTGCGCTAGCACTAGTGCTGTGGACTGGCTACGACTTTGCAGAAGGCGGCTTCCAATATGTTGTGAATGCACGCTGGTATCCATCTGTGAATGCGGGCTTCCACCTTGGGGTAGACGGCTTGAGCGTTCCAATGGTGCTGCTGACAAACCTGTTGGTGCCACTGTGTATCTTGGCCTCCGTCAAGGTCGATCGCATTCGCGGTTTCATGGCGCTGTTCTTCATTCTGCAAACCGGGACACTTGGTGTGTTCTTGGCGCTGGACTTGTTGCTCTTCTTCGCATTCTACGAAGTTGGTCTTGTACCAATGTACTTCCTCATCAACCAATGGGGTAGTCCAAAGGGCAAGCGTGAGCTCAGTCGCGGACGGGTCATGTCAGCACGTCAATATGCGTCGTTCAAATTCATGATTTATACGATGGCTGCTGGCTTGGGTCTGTTGCTCGCCATTCAATTGATGGGCATCACGCAAGGCACTTTCAGCCTGCCTGAGTTATATGAAACTTGGCCAACGACCGAAGCAACCTTCTTGAACTTTGCATCTGCAAGTACAGTCAAGACAGTGGCATTCTGGGCATTCTTTGTTGCGTTCGCAATCAAGGTTCCATTGTTCCCATTCCACACTTGGCTACCAGACGCGCACACGGAAGCACCAACGGCAGGATCAATGATCTTGGCAGGTGTACTGTTGAAGCTTGGGGCTTACGGGTTCCTCCGCTTGGTCATCCCATTGTTCCCAGAACAAGCGGGTGAGGCTGCGCCAATCATCGCATTCCTAGGGATGCTCTCAATTGTGCTTGCGGCTTACTCAGCATACGGTCAAACTGACTTCAAGCGTTTGGTTGCTTACTCTTCAGTCAACCACATGGGCTTCGTTGTACTCGGCTTGGCGGTTGTTGCATGGGCTGCTGGCGGTAACGCTGTAGATCCAACTACCGCAGCAATTGCTGGCTCTGGTGCAGTGATCCAAATGTTCAATCACGGTCTCTCTGCTGCCGCGATGTTCTTTCTTGTTGGTGTGGTGTACGAACGTGCACACACGCGGAACCTTGAAGAGCTCGGTGGCGGGATTTGGCAATATGCCCCAATTTATGGTGGCTTGCTCATCTTTTCTTCAATGGCATCACTTGGGTTACCAGGCTTGAATGGCTTCGTTGGAGAATTCGCAATTGTCCGTGGTGCATGGCCTGTCTTCACTCTGATGACGGCACTCAGCATGCTCGGCTTGCTGATGACGGGTGCTTACGTCTTGAAAGGTATCCGCAAAGTTTTGCATGGTCCAATCAATCCGCACTGGGCGGATCACAATATGGAAATAAATGCCCGCGAGGTTGTGGTGATGGCACCACTCGTGGTGTTGATGCTGATCATTGGTGTTTGGCCGATGAGCATTGCAAAAATTATCAACGCTGCAATCGTCAGCATTTTTGGATAGGCTCTAGATGGATTTTCCAATTCTTTCAGTCATTACCTTTTTTCCTGGGATAGTCGGCGCACTGCTGTTCTTCTTCCCAGAAGATAACAAAGAACAAATCCGTTGGACGGCACTTCTTGCTTCATTAGTAACGCTCGTGCTTTCTGTCATGGTCTACTTTACTTATGATGTAGATCTTGGCGGATACCAAATGGTTGATCGGTTCGCTTGGATCCCTGCGGTTGGTATCAACTACATCGTCGCAGTCGACGGGATGAGCCTACCAATGGTACTGCTCACCGGGATTGTGCTAACAACTGGTGTACTCATCAGTTGGGGTATCGATGACCGTCCACGCGAATTCTTTGCGCTCCTGTTCCTTTTGGCAATGGGTGTGTGGGGTGTGTTCGTTGCCCAAGACATGTTCACACTGTTCTTCTTCTATGAAGTGGCAGTGTTCCCAATGTATCTCATGATTGCGATGTGGGGTTGGAAGAAGACGCGCGAATATGCGGCGATGAAGCTAACGCTTTTCCTCGTTGTTGGGTCGCTCTTCGCTCTGATCGGTGCCTTGGCAATGTACGCTGAATCTGGTCTTGGAACCTTTGATATGTTCATTATCCAAGAGCAAGCAGTCTTCAGCGAACGCTTCCAAATTATTTGGTTCCCATTTGTCTTTGTTGGTTTCATCGTATTGGCAGGGATGTTCCCTTTCCACAACTGGAGCCCTGTGGGTCACGTGGCTGCACCTACCGCAGTTTCAATGTTCCACGCTGGTGTTCTGATGAAGCTTGGTGCTTACGCAGCGCTGCGCGTTGGTGTTGTGCTGCTGCCTGAAGGTGCCAAATTCTGGATGCCCTACATTGTGATTGCGGCATTCATCAATGTTGTTTACGGTTCACTGATTGCAATGACCCGTAAAGATCTCAAATACATGATCGGTTACTCTTCTGTATCGCACATGGGTTTGGTGGTCTTGGGGCTTGCGACTTTGAATGAACTTGGTCTCACCGGTGCAGGACTGCAAATGTTCTCGCATGGTGCAATGACCGCTCTCTTCTTCTCCTGTATTGGGATGGTCTATGACCGCGCTCACACTCGTATGATCCCTGAACTGGGTGGTGTGATGAAGAAACTACCAATGGTCGGTGTGGCCTTCATTATTGGTGGTTTGGTCTCGATGGGGATGCCATTGTTCTCTGGTTTCGTCGCTGAGCTTCCAATCTTTATGGGTGCTTGGCGTGCAGGGGTGCAAGGCCCAGACTTTATTGCGAACTACTACGCTTGGATCGCGATCATTTCCGCACTTGCGATTGTGATCACCGCTGCATACATTATTCGTGCAGTTGGCTCCGTCTTCTTCGGAGAGATCCCAGAAAAAATTGAAGCTGACCTTACGCCAATTCGTTGGCAAGACCGAACGGCAATTGTCATCTTGGTTGTGTCACTGCTAGCCTTGGGTTTCTATCCAGCTTGGATGGACACCGTAATCAAGACTGGTGTTGACAGCGTGATGGCAGTTCTTGGAGCATAAGCTGTGGATTTTACAAGTTTCGAAGCTGCGCACTTCCTAGTCATTCTCCCTGAGATTATTCTCGTGGGGATTGCTGCCCTCGTGATGACGATGGATGTCGTCCAAAAAGGGGAAAGCCGTCGCATGATGGGCTATGTCACAGCACTAGGCTTTCTCGCCGCATTGCTGATTGGCATTGCCGTCGCTGCACCTAGTGGCGATCCTAAGCTTTTGTTTGGTGGCACTATCCGCTCTGACATGCTGGGCTTTGTCTTCCGGGCAATGTTCCTTGTGGCAGGTGCAGTGACTGCTGTCCTGACATCAGATGTCAAAGGCTTAGGCAAACGTGGCGATTTCTTCGCTGTTCTGATTGCAACTGTCATCGGGATGAACTTCATGGCGATCGCAACAGATCTGATCATGTTGTACCTCGCGATGGAAACCACGAGTATTTCTGCTTACGCGTTGACAGGCTTCTTGCTCAACAACGATCGTTCAGCAGAATCTGGTCTGAAGTACTTCCTGTTTGGTGCAGTGACATCAACTGTAATGTTATTCGGGTTCAGTCTGTTGTACGGGTTGACCGGACACACCAACTTGTACGGCATTGCAGAAGCATTGAGCGCTGGTAACGTTTCATTCGTAATGCTGATCGGGATCGCAATCATGATCTTGGTCGGGATCGGGTTTAAGCTCTCAGCCTTCCCATTCCACTTCTGGACACCAGATGTCTATGAAGGGGCACCAACGCCAATTACAGCATTCATCTCAACTGCATCAAAAACAGCTGGGTTTATTGTTCTGCTGCGCGTTTTCATTGTTGCATTGTCAACCAGCAGTGGTGTCGCGGGTTGGTTGCCACTCATTATGGCAATTGCAGCAGTCACCACAACTCTCGGTAACTTGGTTGCGCTGGCGCAAACTAACATCAAGCGTTTGTTAGCGTACTCATCAATTGCGCACGCAGGTTACACCCTGATGGCTTTTGTGGCATTCCAGCAAGCACCTGAAGAAAGCGTTAGTGCTGTTACCTTCTACTTGATGACTTACATTTTGACGAACTTGCTAGCATTTGCAGTTGTCATCTTGTTTGCAAAAGTTGCAGGGTCAGACGAAATTGCAGACTACGCTGGTATGAGCCGCCGCTCACCAAATCTGGCGTTAGTGATGTTGATCGCGTTCTTGTCATTGGCTGGTATTCCACCATTGGCAGGGTTCTTAGGTAAATTCTTCATCTTCAAAGTAGTCATGGATGCAGGTCTTGTCTGGCTTGCGATTGTTGGTGCGCTCAACGCATTGGTTGCGCTGTACTACTACTTAGTCGTTATGAAAGTGGTCTATGTGGATCCAGCTCCAGAAGGTGCACCACGTATTCCAATCGCAACACCATATCGCATTGTTCTGGCAGTGTTGACCGTTGGTGTAATCGTCTTAGGGACCGCAGCAACACCGTTCTACAACTGGGCAATTGCAGGCGCGTCCAGCTTCTTCTAACCAGAAGCTAAAGGGTCGATTGTGATATAATCCACAATCGCCAAACAAGAGTCAAAATGAGCGATCAAGAGCCTAAACAATCGTCGAATCCCTACATTCAAGGGATGCTGTTAGGGCCAGAAGTGACTGGTGTAATCGGGCAAGTTGCGTTCATGTCTGTCTTCATAATTGGAGCTGGATTAGGCGCAGGCATCTTGCTAGATCGCATGCTTGACTCAAAGCCAATGTTTACATTGGTTGGTATATTGATATCTCTACCACTGCATATGTGGTTGGTATATAAAATAGCAATGCGGGCTGTAAATCAAGTTGCAGAACGTACGCAAAAAAATCAAAATCAAACAAATCAAAATTCAGATCAGGAGGACACTCTAAGTGAGTGATCACAGTCATTCTTCCACACAAGATCAATCATCAGGCGGCAATGGTCGAACCATTGCAATGTTGGCGTTGATCGCGTTAGGAATTGTCGCTGTTGTGATTGGTGGTATATGGGCACCACGCAGTCCAGCGGTAATTCTGCCTGCTGAAAAAATCAACATTTTTGGTATCAAGTCGTTCTTTGGTGTGCCTTTATTGAACACCCACACGGCAATGATCGTTGTTGATATCTTGATCGTGTTGCTTGTGCTAAACCTTCGCCGTGGCGCGAAGACTGCTGCAACTAGCGCACCTTCAGGTTTTTACAATGCATGGGAAGCCATCATTGAATACTGGTGGAACCAAACCAGTGAAGTTGGCGGTAAATTCACCAAGAAGATCTTCTACTGGGTTATCGCTATCTTTTTCGTTGTTTGGTTTGCAAACATGAGCAAGTTGCTGCCAGGTTACGAAGCAATTGGTAACTTCGTTGAAGTTCACAAGGCTGGCCTAACCGGTTACGATGCACAAAACTTGTTCGGTAATGTTTACGCACTAGACGGTGACGGCATTCGCGTGACCTATGAAATGCTCGAATCACATGGTGACGATCACGGTTCACTTGGTGTGTTGGCTAGCCCAGTAGCGGCTGGCGAAAGCACTGGGGTCTGTGAACACTTGTGTGAAGTTATTCCTTGGTTCCGTGGTCTCGCAACTGACATGAACTTTACCTTTGCGCTGGCGATTGTCGTCATGGTGATGGTACAAGTCATTGGTGTGCAAGCGCTCGGCATTGGCTACTTCCAAAAGTTCGTCAACATTCCTGCTCTTAGCTCACCTGGCATGGGCAAAATCGACTTTGCTGTCGGTTTGCTCGAAATTATTTCAGAAGTCTCAAAGATCCTCTCGTTTAGCTTCCGTCTATTCGGTAACATCTTTGCAGGTGGTCTGTTGCTCGCCATTATTGGTGTGCTTGTTCCAATCTTGCTTCCTGGCGGTATCTTCTTGCTGGAAACATTCGTTGGTTCAATCCAAGCTTACGTGTTCGCAATTCTGACATTGGTGTTCATGGCGCAAGCCACTCACGCACACCACTAATTGCTCTTGAAAATTCCTGGTGTGGGCGTTGCAAATGCCCACACCAATATTAAAAAACAAAAAAATTCATCCAAATAATTCCTGGAGGACTCTCAAAATGGAAGGTAATATCGCTGAAGGTCTTAAATTTGTAGGTGCTGGCCTATCTATGGTTAGCGCTATCGGTGCTGGCTTGGGGATTGGTATCCTCGGTAGCGGCGCTGTACAAGCTATTGGCCGCAACCCAGACGCAGCTCCACTGATCCAACAAAACATGATTCTTGCGATTGCGTTTGCGGAAGCTGTAGCTATTTACGCGCTTGCAACCTCACTGATTCTCATCTTTGCTGCTTAGTCAACTAGAAACTAAACACGAAGACATAGTGAAATCTCACTAAGGAGAATTATCTAAATGGAAGCATTAGGAATTAATCTTGGCTTCTTGACGGTTCAGTTGTTGAACTTCCTCTTGGCGGCATTCGTGTTGTCAATGGCATGGAAGCCACTGACTGAAGCGTTGGAAAAGCGCAAGAAGACCATCGCTGATGGTCTAGAAGACGCCCGTGTTGCACAAGAAGCACGCGCAAACGCAGAAAAAGAAGCTGCAAAGATCGTCGCTGACGCACAAGCAGAACGCGCTAAGATCGTTGCAGAAGCTAACGCACAAGCTGACAAAGTCCGCGTTGACTTGAAAGCTTCTGCAGAAGCAGAAGCAGCTAGCATCAAAGCTGCTGCTGAAGCTGGCATTGAAGAAGCACGCAACAACGTGTTGAACGATGTCCGCCCACACATTAGCGCATTGGCTATGGCTGCTGCTAACAAAGTTGTTGGCGAAAGCTTAGACGCTAAGAAACAACAAGCTCTTATTGACGACTTCTTCGCTGGCGTTGAAGGCGGCAAGGTTGCTGTTTTGGATGGCGCTGATGTCTCAGGTGAAGCTGCTGAAGTTGTAAGCGCTTTGCCATTGAGCGACAAAGAACAAGCAAAAGTTGTGAAAGAACTTGGTGTTGCTGCTGACGCAGTTGCATTCAAAGTCGATCCTAACTTGCTTGGTGGTTTGGTAGTTCGCGTTGGCGACCGTGAAATCGACGGTTCAGTGAAACGCAAAATGGACACCCTTTCAGGTAGCCTGAGCTAAACTACACCTCGTTTGTTTTTGAAGATCCCTGGCTTGCATCGCAGGTCAGGGATTTTTTTGTTAAGATACCTCCATGCGCCTCTCAGAACTTACCGCTGCAATTTCTGATCAATTAGTATTCAGTTCATATACATCAACACTAGACCCCGACATTAATTATGTGACGCATGATTCGCGTCAAGTAAAGTCTGGAACATTGTTTGTTGCTAGAAAAGGTGACAGCGTTGATGGTCACCAGTTTATTGCCAATGCAATTAGCGCAGGTGCCGCGGCGATTGTTGGGGAACTGCCTGCAAATCAGCTTGAATTAGACAGTGCAGTGCCATATTTGCACATTGCCGATGCCAAGCCTGCTTTAGCTTGGTTAGCGGCAGCGTTATATGGCTTTCCCGCACGACAGCTTGTCATGATTGGTGTGACAGGCACGGACGGCAAAACGACAACCTCAAACCTTATTCACAGTGTTTTGACTACTGGTGGACTCAAGACAGGCCTGATTAGTACTGTAAATGCGGTAATTGGAGAAACACAGCAGGACACAGGACTGCACGTTACCACTCCAGATGCGCATGAAGTGCAGCACTATTTAGCGCAAATGGTGTCAGCAGGGTTGACACACTGCGTATTGGAGGTGACCTCGCATGGGCTAGCGCAGCACCGGGTCACCGCTTGCGAGTTTGATATTGCTGTTGTGACAAACATCACACACGAGCATTTAGACTATCATGGTTCACAAGCGGCTTACTTTGATGCAAAAGCAATGTTGTTTGAAGGACTTGCTAAAAGCTATCGTAAGCCTGGCGTTCGGAAGCTGGCGCTCTTAAATCAAGACGATAGTAGTTATGCTGAATTGCGCGATCGCACTGATGTAGAAGTGATTGGGTATGGCCTTTCACAGGTTGCCCGCCTGCATGCTAAAAACGCCAAGCTAACAACAAAGGGTACGGAGTTTGATGTCACATTGAACGGATCTTGGGCGGCGTTTCAAACGCAGCTGATAGGCTTGTTCAATGTCAATAACAGCCTTGCAGCAATTGGCGTTGGGTTGTCGCAGCGGCTTGCTATTGAAACAATCCAAAAAGGGATAGCGTCTTTAGCTGGTGTTGCTGGTCGAATGCAGCTGTTTGATGAAGGCCAAGATTTTGTTGCGATTGTTGACTTTGCACATACGCCAAAATCCTTAGAAGCTATTCTCAAAACTGCACGCGCTTTAACTAATGGCAATGTAATTGCAGTGTTTGGGTCAGCGGGTCTGCGCGATGTTCAGAAACGGCGTTGGATGGCAGAAGTTTCCGCCACGCATGCCGATCTAACTGTATTAACGGCAGAAGATCCGCGAACTGAATCTCTCGACGGAATCTTAGATGACATGGCTGCGGGATGTACTAAAATGGGTGGCCGTGAAGGTGAAACATTTTGGCGAATCCCAGACCGCTTTGCTGCTATCCAATATGCAGTCAGTATTGCCAGTGCAGGCGATGTTGTCTTAGCTTGTGGCAAAGCACACGAACAATCAATGTGTTTTGGAACGACAGAGTATCCTTGGGATGATCGTATTGCGATGCAGGCAGCGCTTTGCCTTGAATTGGGAAAGGCGGCTCCAGATGTTCCGAAACTGCCAACTAGTAAAGCCTAACCGGTGACGTATTATTCTTAGGTAAATGTCACGCGAACGATATGATTTCCTCGTCCAAGCAACGCTATTGTTGCTGGACGCCGCCATGATAGCAATTGCAGTCTGCGTTGCTTTCGTTTTGCGTCGCACCATTCCGGTTCCGGAAGTAATGGTGGACGCCCCTCAATTTGCAACGATGTTGCGCTTTATTCCGCTGCAAATTATTGGTGTTATTGGATTGATGTATCTCAACCGCATGTATCACCAAGTGCGGGCCTCCTCTGCGCGGGTCGATGAAATCTCTATTGTTTTGTTAGCTGCAACTGGTGGAACTTTGGTTGCTGTGGCACTGAACACCTTGGCGTATCAGAACACTCAATTTGAGGCTAACCTACCACGGGCGTTACTAATCTATGCTTGGCTGTGTACAGTTGTTTTTGTTGCGCTAGGGCGTTATATCCATCAGCGTGTGCGTCAGCGATTGTTGAAGCGCGGGGTTGGTCGTGAGCGTGTCATTGTTGTAGGCACAAACGATGTTTCTCAAGTTGTTGTTCAAAAAATTCACTGGTCTCCTAACCTTGGCTATGATCTAGTCGGGCTCATTGCAAGCCAAGAGGAGCATCCGCCTGAGATGTTGGGTACTCCAGTGATTGGAAAAACTGAAGACATCATTAGCTTGCTTGAGACGCATGCAATTGATGAAGTGATTATCGCCCTGCCACAAGCGACGCGCCTCGAACTCTTGAATCTAATTGCAGATTGTCACCGTGGACAAGTCAGCGTGCGTGTCTTGCCAGACGTATTTGAAATTATGGCAGGGGAAGTATCTGTAGCGGACTTAGGTGGATTGCCGTTGCTGAACGTGCGTGATATCGCGCTACGTGGTTGGCGACTATCGCTCAAGCGGGCCTTTGATATAGCGGGGTCAGCGTTCGGCTTATTCCTCACAGCCCCAGTGATGGTAGCCTTAGGTATTTTGATCAAGTTAGAGTCTCCTGGCCCAGCACTCTTTATTCAAGAGCGTGTCGGGCTAGACGGCAAGCCATTTAAAGTCCTCAAATTCCGCTCTATGCGCGCTGATGCAGAGGCGCTTTCCACATGGACCGTTAAGGATGACCCTCGTCGAACGCGCATCGGGACGTTTATTCGTAAATACTCTTTAGATGAACTGCCGCAGTTTGTGAATGTCTTATTAGGTGAAATGAGCTTGGTAGGCCCGCGTCCAGAGCAAGAGCGCTATGTAGAGGAGTTCCGTCAGAGTATTCCCCGTTATATGGAACGCCATCGTGAAAAAGCTGGGTTGACTGGCTGGGCGCAAGTCAATGGATTGCGGGGTGACTCGTCAATTGAAGAGCGTACCAAGTACGACCTTTGGTATATCGAGCATTGGTCCCTCTGGCTAGATATAAAAATTTGCGTTCGCACTGCTATTCAGGCATTTACAGGGCAAGCCTATTGAGTAACTTTTGCGTGTATGGTATAGTCGCGCGCAACAAAAAAACATTCTTATCTAGAGAGGTGGAGGGAACGGCCCGTTGATACCTCGGCAACCGGAAATCCGGTGCCAATTCCGCATATCTAAATGGATATGAGAGATGAGAAGGTGACAAATGCCGTAAACACTGTCCCTTCTAATGAAGGGATTTTTTATTTATTGGAGCAATTGAAAAATGAGTTCAACTTTTATGACCTCACCGAGCCTGTTCTTCACATCAGAATCGGTAACTGAAGGCCACCCAGACAAAATGTGTGATCAAATTAGCGATGCTGTATTGGATGCTTGTTTTGCACAAGACCCAATGTCACGCGTTGCTTGTGAAACCGCAATCAAGACTGGTTTCGTGATGTTGCTGGGTGAAATTACCACTAGCGCTGTGATTAACTATGACGAATTGGTTCGCAAAGTTGTGAACGAAATTGGTTACGATGCAAGCGAAAAAGGTTTCGATGGTAATACCTGTGGCGTTCAAGTTGCAGTCGCAGCCCAAAGCCCTGATATCGCACAAGGTGTGGACTCTGCACTTGAAGTTCGCGCAGACGGCCCAACCGATGCGGAAATTGACGCAGTCGGTGCTGGTGATCAAGGGATGATGTTTGGTTACGCTTGTAACGAAACTGAAGAATTGATGCCGTTGCCAATTGCATTGTCACACAAGTTGGCATTGCGCTTGTCAGAAGTCCGCAAAGATGGCACCATGCCTTGGTTGCGCCCAGATGGTAAAAGCCAAGTCACAGTTGAATACTCAATGGGTCAACCAAAGCGTATTGATACTGTCTTGATCAGTACCCAACACGCTCCAGAAATTACCCAAGAAGAAATTCGCACCGCATTGATTGAAAATGTCATTATGCCAACGCTGCCTGCAGACTTGGTCGATGACGATCTCAAGATCTTTACCAACCCGACTGGTCGCTTCGTAATTGGTGGCCCAATGGGTGACGCTGGTTTGACTGGCCGCAAGATCATTGTTGACACTTATGGTGGCATGGGCCGCCACGGTGGTGGCGCGTTCAGTGGTAAGGACTGCACCAAGGTAGACCGCAGTGCAGCTTACGCTTCACGTTGGGTTGCTAAGAACGTTGTCGCTGCTGGATTGGCAGATCGCTGTGAAGTTCAATTGGCATACGCAATTGGTGTTGCTAAGCCATTGAGCATCAACGTGGAAACTTTCGGTACCGGCAAAATTGCCGACGACAAGATTGCAGCATTGGTCGACGAACACTTTGACCTCCGCCCAGGTGCAATCATCCATGAATTGGACTTGCGCCGCCCAATCTATCGCAAGACAGCGGCTTACGGTCACTTCGGTCGTACCGACATTGATCTCCCTTGGGAAAACACCAGCAAAGCTGCAGCAATGAAAGCAGCAGCAGGCTTGTAAGCCCAGACTGAGACTTAAATAAAAAAGCGGGCTCCTGTTCATACACAACTCGTGTGTGAAGGAGCCCGCTTTGTATTTAATCGTTTATGTCTTAAAGTCCTTTGTGCAACCTTGAAAGTAAGGGTATTGTGAAGGACTTTGAGACGTAGGTGTCTAGGTCCTATCCGCGCGTATTCGCATCCATTACCGCAACAGCTGCCATGCTTACTATTTCACTGACCGGGTCTCCCTCTTGCAGGACGTGCACAGGAGCATCAATCCCAAGCAAAATAGGTCCGATTTTTTCAGCACCACCAATTGAGTGGAGTAATTTGTAAGCTGCATTTGCTGTGTCCAAATTTGAGAACACCAAAACATTTGCTTCTTGAATCTCACTGAATGGATACAGCTCTTGCATTAGAGTTGGGTTGAGGGCAACATCAGCTTGCATTTCACCATCGATCTTGATGTCAGGACGCTTGCTTTGCACAATGCTAACCGCTTCTTTGACTTTCTTCGCGTAGTTATGTGGCACGCTGCCGAAATTTGAGAAGCTAATCATGGCAACTTGCGGGTCAATTTCTAAGCGTTTGGCGAAGTCAGCAGTCAAAATTGCAGCCTCAGCAAGGGTTTCGGCTGACTGGACAATGTTGACAGTTGTGTCGGTCAAGAAGTAAACGCGGTCATTTGCAATCATGATGTAAAGACCGATCGCACGTTGGACTCCTTGGCTTGTGCCAAACATCTTCAGTGCAGGGCGAACGACATCAGGATAACGTGTGGTTAATCCAGACAAGAATACATCTGCATTGCCTTCATCGACCATCATCATGCCGTAGTAGTTGTTACGGTTGTAAATGCGATCTTCCGCCATTTTTAATGTCATGCCGTTGCGTTGACGCTTCGCGAACAATTTTTTGCTGTACGTAGCAGCCAATGCCGACTTCTTCGGGTTGATAATGACTGGTTCGAAGTCTAACCCTAGCTCAGTGATGACTTGTTTGATTTGCTTTGCGCGTCCAAGCAAAATTGTTGAACCAACGCCTAAGCTTTCAATCCGAGCGGCAGCGCGAATGATTTTTGGTTCTTCCCCTTCGGCAAAGACAATGCGTTTTGGGGCTTTCTTGGCCTTATTGAGAATACGTTGTTTTACTTCGCTACCGCGCCCACCCATCCGGCGCCCAAGCTCCAGACGATATTGTTCTAAGTCAATAGTTTTACGCGCAACGCCGCTTTCCATAGCAGCCTTAGCAACAGCTACGCATTCCCACGTGATGACGCGAGGATCAAAAGGTGTTGGAATAATGTACTCACGTCCAAATTTGAGTGACTTAATGCCGTAAGCATCGAGCACGCTGTCTGGAACATCTTCCTTCGTAAGTGCTGCCAGCGCATGTGCCGCCGCAATTTTCATCGGCTCATTGATAGACGTCGCATTGACATCTAGCGCGCCTCGGAATAAAAACGGAAACCCAAGAACATTGTTGACCTGATTTGGGTAGTCACTGCGGCCAGTCGCAATGATGGCGTCAGGTCTCGTTTCCTTGGCCACTTCATATGGGATTTCTGGTGTTGGATTCGCTAGTGCAAAAATGATGGGATCATTTGCCATTGGTTTGATCATGTCTGCAGTCAGGGCATTCGCAATAGATAGTCCCAAGAATACATCTGCACCAACTAAGGCATCCGTCAATGTGCGAACTTCAGATGCAGTTGCAAATTCTTCCTTTTCTGGAGTCATGCGTTCAGTGCGCCCTTGATAGATCACCCCGCGACTATCACACATAATAATGTTTTCGCGTTTGACACCTAGTGAAACGTAGAATTTCGTGGTCGCAATTGCACTAGCGCCAGCGCCATTTACCACAACCTTTACATCACCAATATCTTTGTTAACTAACTCAAGGGCATTTAGTAACCCTGCACCAGAAATAATTGCTGTGCCGTGCTGATCGTCATGAAAGACGGGAATATCAAGTTCAGCCTTAAGTCGGCGTTCAATTTCGAACGCCTCAGGGGCTTTGATGTCTTCAAGGTTGATGCCACCAAACGTTGGTGCAATGGCCTTACAGACGCTAATAAACTCTTCAGGGTCTTCTGTATTGACTTCGATGTCAAATACGTCAATATCAGCAAATTTTTTGAATAAAACCCCTTTCCCTTCCATTACTGGCTTACTAGCAAGTGCGCCACGATTGCCAAGACCGAGAATAGCAGTGCCGTTAGAAATAACTGCAACCAAGTTGCCTTTTGCTGTGTATTTAAATGCATCAGCAGGGTTTTCATCAATGGCGAGGACAACGTCGGCAACGCCCGGAGAATACGCCAGTGATAGATCGCGCTGCGTTTCCAGTGGTTTTGTTGGAACGACAGTGATCTTGCCCGGACGACCGCCAATAATGTGATAGTCCAAAGCGTCTTGTTTTGTAATTGACATAAATGGTTCCCTAATTTGTTAGGTCTTAAATTGAAGCAAATAACATGTTTGCTATTTTGCCTTTATAGTTCATGATAATGTCCTATTCTCGCAAACTTTCACAGTCTTGTCTGGAGTAATAGCGATATCGGCTTAAACACTGCGGAATCAGATCAGTTATCCCTTACAATGTCCATAATGGATATCAAAACTTTGACTGAGCATATGCATCGCTTTGTTGGTGATAAAGGCTGGTATGCAGCAGAAAGTAAACGGCCACAAACGCCACGTAACATTGCGACGTCTTTAGTCTTGGAAGCTAGCGAGGTGCTGGAGCACTTTCAATGGAATGACGCCATTGAAGATAAAGCATCGTTTGCAAGTGAGCTTGCAGATGTCACGCTGTATTTGATCCAACTTGCGTCAATTACTGACATTGACTTGGAAGCCGCCGTTTTGGACAAATTGAAAGTCAATTATCAGCGGGAGTGGGACGTTGACTCCTAATGTCACTTTACTTGTATTGCGAACATCGTATACACTCAACCATGTAAAGTAGAAACGTAATTGGTTTTTGTAAAGTAGTAAATATGTCTTTGGATCACCTTCAAGAGAAGTGGCCATTTTGGGTGGGAGATCTCACTGCTGGAATGCGCCGACACCTCAATCAGCCAGATTTGGTAGTAACTGACATCTGGGAAGAAGTTCTCTTCGCGCGCCCAAGTCAAGGGCGCATTCGCGGTATGGTGGTTGAGTACATCAGCAACAACATGCTGACAGGCAAAGTTGTTGTCCTCAAAGAGCCTTATGATAGTACCCGTGCCGGCCTAGCAGGTATTGGGCGCCGTGAAGTTGGTGTCTATCGTTGGATGACAGACACACTCCCTGTTGATACCCCTAAAGTTATTGCTGCTGATAAAACAGGGCATTGGCTCATCTTAGAAGCGCTTCCAATTGGGGTAAGCCTAGAATATTGGCAAGGTGAGCACTTCATAGATGCCGTTCAAAACTTAGCCAAAATGCACTATCGTTTTTGGGGCCTTCAGCAAGATCTAAGTCATTACCCCTGGATGTCTAGACCGTTCACAAATGATCGTGACGTCTTCAAAGCCTCGGCCAAAGCAGCGTTTGATCGCTTTTTAGCGCTAGGCATTGTGACTTCCAATGAGCACTTGAGCCGCCTGATCCTCATGCTCAATAATGCCAATAAGATCGCTTCTATGTTGGCGCAGTCTCCGCAAACATTTATCCACGGGGACTATTGGCCGGGCAATATCAGTATTGGTAGCGATGGCCGCCACACGCTCTATGACTGGCAGCTAGCAGGCATTGGACCAGGAATATTGGACTTGGTCAATATGATCCAAAAAACGCGCTGGGAGCGTGGTGATTTGCCATTAGATGCCGTTGCGCTCGTCAAAGAGTACCGCCGGAAGATTTATGCGCTGACAGGGTATAACGTCAATAATGCTGACAGCCTGCGCGAATTTGATTGTGCCATTATGTGGCAATTTATGACCGAATGGTTCGATCGCTTAGCAAATATGCCCACAACGCTATTAGAAGACCGACGTGAACGGCTAGACGAAGTTTGGCTAGTTCCTGTGGTCGAAGCTGTGGAACGGCAGTTGGCGTAATAGTATTACGAGGCTTGTAAATTTTCTTCAAAGAGCACCTGAAACGGTGCTCTTTTTACGTTAAGGGGAGCATGATTGATTAATATCAAGAATCAATCAAGAGTAGCCCACTATAGTCAGAACAACATCGTAAATTTGCAGTGTTGAACGCACTGTAGTTAGTAGTAAGGACAATTTCAAGATGAAAAATGCAGGGATGAAGATTTGGGAAAAGCGCTGGAAAGCACTTGAGATGCGGTTGAAACATCTTGCGACAAGTATGCAAGTTGCTGAGCTAAAGGAAGGCCAAGCATTGAAAACAACCACAGACGCGCTATTGAGCTTTGGTGCTAAACAGTTTTATTTTTTCTACAACGGATTTTCAAATTGCATTGAAGGGGATGACAGTGTTGTTTTTGGCTCAAGTTGCGCGGAAGATGCACATGTATCTGATACTGCTATCAATGTGGAAAAGCTTAGCAAGCTATTCGGGGATTGGGGGTATCCAACAATCAACCGACTGAATGACACGCCAATGACATATATGGCGAAAACAGCTCGACCGATTGAAACAGAGCTGGGCTTACAACCAGGGCGTTTCTCACAGCTCTCGCCAGCCTTTCAGATGTACGTCAATGAGATTTTTCAAGCAGAAAAGACAATTGATTTTGACTTCATTGATCCAAAAGGGATCGATCGAAATTTGCAATTTCAGATTCAACAATTGCAGCAAGGCTTAGAAGCTGTCTCTGCAAGTGCTCCACTGCAAGGATTTCACAATGTTTTGCAGGACTATCAAGCAGCGGGGTACATTACTGATCTGGATGCGCTGCCTGGAATTGAGAGTAAATCAGAGCCGTTTGGTACGGAAGAAATTCAAAAGGCAATTTGTGAGGTTGTTTCGGACGATAGCTTAGATGCTCACGGACTGAAACTTGCTGTGGAAGCCAAGCTTAGTGAACTATATCCTACGCCGGTGTCTGACATCACACTCGATAATATAGCATTGGAATGCTCAACCGTTTTTCCACCGGAACATGTGTTACGTGTCATTCTGAGTCAGATTGCAATTGATCTTGGTGTCTTGGAACAAATCTTTTATCAACGGCTGCAATTGAAAGACAATGAAATTGTAAAGACGCTGACCAAAGCAGATACGCTTGCAATGCGTGCGCTACATGAGGCTTACGAAAAAGGGTTGCTTTCAGAAAAGATGGCGGCTATTACATATTTTGATTTGGGTGCATCAATTCGAGTCGTGCCATATGCCAATATTGCACTGATTGCAGTGCCCTACACGGCCTTGAATAACTACCAAGATTTGCTTGCAATTCCACATGAGGTTGCGCACCAAGTCTTTTGGAAAGGTGTTGTCGCTGATCCTAATACGGGCGCACCAAAACGGATTATTGGGGAACTTGGTGAATTATTTGCAGATGGTGTGACTTATCCAGATTATATGAAGGGCTGGGTCGAAGAAATTTTTGCAGATGTATTTGCTGAAAACCTGACACATCGCGCCAATCGACAGATGCTTAGGGACATTCATACGCATCATGCCCCATCTCATTCAGATTTAGACGATGGGACTTATCCGCCAGCACTTATCCGCGCGCAGATTTTGGAAGGATTAGGCATGCAGGCAGCAGACTTACATAACGAAGATGTGAAGATGCAAGAGCATTTTGGAGAGAGTAAGTTTATTAGGGCCAAGCAGCGTGAACAGACAGGTGACCAAACACCAGATGCTAAGAAAACGCTGGTACGTGACGCAGCTAAAAACCTGCGCAAAATGGCTAGAGATATTGACCAGAAGTTCTTGAATAAACTGTCATCTATTCTCAAGACGGCAGACTCGAGATCAACTCGCACCACAGATACACACGTCAGGCTTTTCGATGCCTTAGTGTCACAACTAGACGCGCCGGAAATTTATCCTAAAGTGAGCGTAACGCAATTCTCTTGGACGGATGTTGTTGTGGAAATGCATCGTGAGCTTGCTAGTCGTGGTGTCGGAGGACAGCAGGCTGTACCAATTGCGCTTTGGATGCCAGTGTTTGAATCAGACGGCTGGACTAAGGAAGGGCCGGGGGGCGTTATACATCCAGGATAAAGCTCGAAGTTTCTCTTAAACGACTTTGTATCCTAAAGAGATTGTCTATTTCATCTAATTGAGCGTGTTGTAAGGCAACGCCTAATGATTTGGCTTCAGTAAGACAAGCGTCTGCTGAAGCCAAATTTTTTGTTTCTAAGTAAGATCGGGCTTGACGGACAAGAACAGTGACGAGTTCATAAGTAGAATTAAGTGATCTGAATATAGTTTCAGCTTGTAAAGAACGCTGAATGGCCTCAGGATGCTTGCCTAAATTAGCAGCTAGCACACTCATCTCATGATGGATGAAACCTTGATATTTTTTTGCTCCCATTTGTGTGAAAAGGGCCTCACAACGATTTGCATATTGAATGGCTGAACTACTATCTTTGAGACGTACTGCACACACCAAAGCCAAATATAATGCTTCAGACTTTACTGGGAAATTATTTGTTAGATTCGCTTCTTTTAGAGATTGAATGCTTAAATTATAGGCTGCCTCATATTCAACTTGATAAATTTTTAGACTGGTTAGCCGTAACATAGACCAAATTTTTAGAACATTATCTACTTCACTAAACTGCTCAATTGCATTCTCAGCATAGTGCTGAGCACTTGTAAAGTCTCCAATCTGAAAAGCCCAACGCGCTAGTTGCTCTTTTACTTTTGCAATACCAATATGGTCATCCAATAGTTCCTTTTCTGCTTGGCATTGACGTAACAGCTTTTCAGCTAGTTTTACGTCTCCTTCTTCCAAAGCAATTCTTCCTAAAAGTAAAAGTGCATCAGATTTGATTTGATCATTGGGAATATGCTTCGATATTTGAAGACACCTTTCTAGCTTGTCTTTTGCATCAGAATAATCTGTCTGCTCTATACAGGCTTCCCCCCAAAAGTACAATAACTCAGCTTGAGTGACGTTATCCTGAGTGATTTCAGTAGTGTGCACCGCAATGAGAAGCGATTGACGAGCTAGTGAAAAAAGCCCTTGCGAGAAATAAATTGGAATGATTGTTTGCACTAACGTTACAAGTTCATAATTCGCTTGTAAATCATGTGCATGTTCAATTGCGAGATGTAATCTCCCCCAGTCATCAAGTAAAACCGAAGCATCAGCTTCCTTTACAGATGAAACGCAGTGTTCAACAAAACGTGTGCGAAGCGTTACCCATTGACCCGTAACTATCGACTGCTCCTTTGCAAACTCTGCTAAAAGCGCATGTTGTTGATAGTGCGTCTCGGTTTGGCTAGATACCAAAGATAATGCGGCTAAGTCATCAATCCCAAGTTCAGCACTGTCCAAATCAATATCCGCAAGTGGTGCCATCGTCTCAACCGTAAATGGTTGTCCTT
>JAHDBS010000438.1 GCA_020630225.1 Anaerolineales bacterium
TTGGACTGCCATTCCAATAATCGGATTATTTTTCTCCGCCCTTGCCTTTTCCAAACTCTCTTGTTTTAGTTTATTTTGAGTTTCACGATACTCATCTAACTCAGCTGCAACAGCGGCTTTAGCGTCAACTGTTTGCGCTCGACGTTTCTTTCGAGCCGCAACAGTAACAGCGGTTCCAGCCGCTACTGCCCCTGCAACAAACAATCCAACCGCCCAAGGTGCTGGCACATTATTCAAATTGGGATTTGTCTCTGACTCCCGCTCACCAATCGCTGGCACAGCAATGACCATCCGTGTAGGTGTAGATGCCGCAGACAGTGCAGATTGCGTTTGTGCAGCGTCTTGCGTCGCTTGAATTGCTGCGAACAAGTCGAAAGCAGGGCTTGTAGCAGTTGGCTGCACAGCAGCAATTGCTGTCCCAGCTGGCGTTGGGCTGCCATCAGAAACATTCGGATTGCCTGAGTTGCCACCTGCTGGCGGAATAATTACACCCAAAATTTCTGCGGTTGGTGTGGCTGTTGCTGGTGGCAACACGTCACCTAATATTGCTGTGGGCGTACTTGTAAATACCGCCGTAGGTGTTGGTGTCACAGTGGCTGTAGCGGTTGGTGTTGGCGTAAACGTCGGCAACTCTTGTATAGAAAGGCCTAACCCAAACGACTGACGCGTTTCATGGCACGCATTGTCTTTGGCGACAACTTGGGCACTGTAGCTTCCAAATAAGGTTGGCCGGGTCCACGTGTGCGTCCCACTGCCGCTCATGTATGCGACCTGATTGCCACCTCCGTCTAGAATTTCTACAGCGAGCTCTTTCAAGCCACTCATGGCGTCTGATGCAGATAGATTGAACGTAAACGTGCTGCCGTTTTTAACGACTCCAGCATTTAAGTCTGGTGGAGTTTTGTCAATCTGGACTGTACGACTACCGCCAATGGCAGTGTTCCCCGCTAGGTCTGTAGCGATGAAGTTAGAAAGGGTGTGAGCACCCTCGCTTGAAAACGTAACGGAGTGGGTCGAGTTTGTGAAACTACTGCCACCATAGTGAACACGCACAGTGCCAGAGCTTGGAATTGGATCATCTGCTTGCAACGTCAACGTGACTGGCTCCATATACCAGCCACCAGGCAGCCCACAGCGACGCCCACTGCTTGCAATTGAAGTTGCAGGCGCTTTGGTATCAATAATCACGGTAATCGTGCCCGTCGCAGAGGTGTTACCAGACTTGTCGGTCACGCTATAGCGGAAAAGATGGCGGCCCTCTGACAGTGCAGTTGAAAACTGATAAGTGTAGTCGCAAGGTGTAGATCCAGACGTAGCATGTGATCCTGACCCCGAACAACTCCGGCTCATGGAGCCAAGGCTACTTGTGTTCGCTCCTGAGTAAAGCGTTGTTGAACTGCTGTTTGGCTTGACTAAGACAACCGTGGTTAGCGCAGCATCTAGACCGCTTACAAAACCGGAAGCACCCAAATCTTTCACACTGAAGACAAGTCGTGGAGTGTTGTCGTTGGTAACAATGGTGGTGCTTGCTGTTGATGTCGTCGGTTTAACATTTTCGTAATAGACCGTGCGCGTGTCTTGGGTGTGGTTTTTGTAAATATCATAGGAGTCAACTGTCAGGGCATTGTTCCCAACATCTGCATTGAAGGTGTTGGTATAGCTGCCGTTAGTGGTTGTACTCGAGCTAGACTGTGCATTGCTGGCAAGATCTACTTGTGCATTCGCTTCAGTAATACCTGCCAACGCAAACGTGCTATAGACCCACTGCTGATCATTTGGTGTGGTCACACTCAACGGCGGCGGCGTGTTATCTACTACGAATGGCAAAGTAGCTGTGCCAATTTGGCCGACCACATCTATCGTGACCACGCCTAATGTGTAGTTGCCATCCGGCAGAAATGCGCTGCCATTGTCAGTACCATCGATTGTCTGCGAGCCGTTTTGGGGAATGCCAGTAAAGTTAGCAACGGTTGCTCCACTAGCATTGACCACCAACACTTCAGTAGAGATCCAATTTAGTTCGGTAATGGCGTAGATAGCATCTAATGTGTCAAAGAAACCATCCGCATTGATCGGTGAAATGCCAGTTTCTGTCAGCGATAGACTAGAGACAACTGGTGCGGTGTTGTCCTGGGTAGAGCTTTCAACGGCACTGTAGGCGCTAATGTTTCCCAACTGATCACGCGCTTTGACACGATAGTAATACGTAACATTGTCTGTCAGGCCAGTAAACGTATGTGATGCAGGTGACACCCAGCCACTGGCTTGGTCAACTGTTGCAAATCCGGCAGCGGTTGAAACTTCGTAGGTATATTCAATTGGCGGTGAAAGAGCATCTACTGATGTAGTTTCATCAATTGTGTTTTGAAGACCAATTGTGAACGCCGGTTCACTGGCGAGGACTGGCAGCGTCGGCGCAGTGTTATCAATTGCAAAGGTGATGCTGTCTGTCCCTGTTTGTGAGACAACGTCTTGCGCAGCAACGCCCAACGTATAAACGCCATCTGGCAGAAATGCACCAGCCCCATCTTTCCCATCAATCGTGAGTGTTCCAGTTTGGGCTAAGCCATTGTAGGTCCGAACCGTTGTGCCGGCTGAATTCATCAACACAATGGTGGTGTCCGTCCAGTTGGTTTCGGTAATGCCAAACGTGACATCGAGGCTATCAAGTTGACCGTCAGCGTTTTGAGGCGAAATTGCAATATCGCTTAGAGACAACGTACTGACGACTGGAGGTGTATTATCTTGTGTTGATGAAACTGTTGCGCTCCAACCTCTGGTGTTTCCAAGTTGGTCCCGCGCTTTCACTCGGTAGTAATAGGTTGCACCGTCTGTGAGGCCACTAAATGTATGTGACGCGGGTGAAACCCAACCACTACTAAAGTCAACGGTTGCAAATGTGGCGTCCGTTGAAGCTTGATATTCATATTCAATTGGAAATGACAGGTCGTCATTTGAAAACGTTTCAGTAACAGTATTTGTTATTCCTTGTGTAAAAGCAGGCTCTGCTTGCAAAACAGGTAATGCAGGTGGCGTTGTATCTACGGTGAAAGTTTTTGTCGCGCTATTTGGACCAGTAGAATTCGCGTTATCTGATGTGACCGCCCCCCAAGTCCAAACGCCATCTACGAGGTTAACTGTTTTGGTATTCCAATTTTCCGTTGATTGTGAAAAAGTGTAGGATGCTGAATCTCCATAAGTATTATTAACGCTTACAACTGTTGTCAAAGGAAAGGTATCGTCTGGGTCAGAGGGTTTGACGCGGAAATCAACATTACAGCCGCTGTTAGTTGTACAAGAGACCCAGCTAAGGCTGTCGTCTGTGGTTGGACTGAGTTTTGTGCTGGCGCTAGGTGTATCTAGAGTCGGAGCATGAGGATCTTCATTGTCGTGATATTCAACAATCAACGTTGGGCGCATTTCAGCAGTTTTACAAGGGCTATATGGGCCATCTGGCACATCTTCACTGCAAATAGCAAACCCAGGAGCAGTGTTTCTAGCATCTACAGGAACAAGAGCAATCCCATTATTTCCAGCTACTTTCAAAATATCAATAAGATCTACATGAACGTCAAACTCAACTTTTTGTGCCTCAAAACCGTTGTTCGTATTTGGGAATGTATGCCCCCCATAGTCCCCGGTAAAAGTAGGCATTGTGTCATTGGGAGCAGATGTTGTATCTGTCCAAGCTGACGTCGCACGAGCAACATATGCATCTACTTTTGCATCAGAAGCGTAAATATATACACGAAGCCTTGCTGTAACTGGCTCTGCATTTGCTGGCAAATTGAGTTGCCCAAAATTTATGAAACCATGACTTTGAATATATGTTGCTGGAGGTGT
>JAHDBS010000439.1 GCA_020630225.1 Anaerolineales bacterium
GTTGACAGTTGACTGCGCTTAGCCTTTTGTTTTTAGCTTTGGGTGCGGTAACTCAACTTGCAAAATCGTGCCGCTTTCTGCGCCATTTTGCATTCTAAGTCGGCCACCCATTAGGGCGACGCGTTCACTAATGCCCAGCAAGCCATAGTGACCTTCGTTGCTGAGGTTAGCGAGATCCAGCGGGGCATCCATGCCTTTGCCGTTATCTTTGACGGTGACCAGAAGGCGTCGGGCAGACACAGGTTGAAGCGACACAGCCGTTTCAGTTGCGCCAGCGTGTTTCCAAATGTTATTCAACGCCTCTTGAACAATCCGGAAAATGGAGAGTTCCAGCGCTTCAGGCAAGCGGCCTAAGTTGTCTTCTAAGGTGAGCGTGATGGCAATCCCCGTGCGATGTGTCCAGTCTGAGGTGTATGAACGTAGCGCTGCACTTAGTCCGAGGCTATCAATAGTAGGCGGGCGCAAGTCACTACAGATCCCACGTAAGTCTTCCACAATTGTTTTGATCGAGACCCGAATTTCTTCTACTTCTTCGGTCTCAATCCCCGCGCCAGCTAGGATCTCACCGAGATCTTCCAACTGATAATTGATGCTTAGCAAATCTTGCAGTGGCTGGTCATGGATCTCACGAGCCAAGTGCTTCCGTTCTTGCTCACGCTCCGTTAGCAAGCGGCGTTGGGCGTCTTGCAGCGCAATGTTGGCATCATCCAAGGCTTTGACTTGCTCAGCAAGTTGCTCCACTAAACGCTGATTTAGGCGATCCCGCGTTTCAATGTCACGCTCTAACAAGCTTTGGTTATGTTTGAGCATCTCTGACTGCTCACGCGCTTGATAGTAACTGTCTAAGGCCCAAATGGCAGGCGTGCGCTGATTGCGGTTGCGCGTGCCAACTAAGTTCGCGACGACTTCTTCGCGGGTCGTTGAATCAGTAGACATGTTCGCGACCAGCTTGCCTTCGCGCATGACCAGAATCCGATCACAAACTGCGAATAAGTGGTCTAGGTTCGTGCTGCCAAACAGCACCGCGCTCCCGTGGCCTTGCCAAGTTGCAATTAGTTGTAACAATCGTTTCTGATAAGGAATGCTCAAGTAGATGCTAGGGTTGTCTACTAGCATCAGATTGCGCGGGAATGCCATTGCGTGGGCAATGGCGACTAACTGTCGGTTTTCCCCAGAGAGATTGGCAACAGTTTCGTGGATTGGAATAAATGGGGCGTTGAGGCGTAACAGTAAGTCGGTAGCGGCCTCATTCATTTGGTTCTGACGCGGAATGTGATAACGCCCGCGGACGAACGACCAACCCAGCTCTTGGCCGAGAAAAATGTTGGTCGCAACGTCTAAGCCTTCAACGAGTTCGGGCTGCTGATGGATTGCGCCAATGCCAAGCGCTTGAATACTCTTTGCGGGGTCAATTGGGCGCTGCTTGTAACTAACGTGTCCATGGTCTGGCCGATAGTCATTGGTGAGGCATTTGAAAAGCGTGGTGACCCCCGAACCACTGCGACCGGCTACCCCCACAACCTCCCCTTCGTTTAGTTTGAAAGTGACATTGTCCAAGGCAACCAAGTTGCCAAAAGTTTTATGGAGGTTTTGAACCTGCAGAAGCGGTGCTTGTTTGCTCACAAGGGTATGTTAGTCGAAAGTACGGTAATTAGTAGGTGCGAGCCTAAGTAAGACGTCAGCTAAAAAAGTGGCGACACATTGACAACAGTCGCTGTCCTCAGGCTGGATAGTCCTCTAGCGTCCTCTTTCAATCAATGTTGTCTTGAATAATCAGGCGAATCGCAGCAGAGTCGAGATCTTTTTTATCTAAAAAGGCTGCGGCACCAATTGCACTAGCACGCCGGCGGAATTCACGGTCTGGATAAGCGCTCATCATCACAATTCGAGTGTTGGGGGCGGTTTGACGCATACGTTCAGCGCACAAGATGCCTTCCTCATTGCCTAGTACAACATCGACCAGTGCGAGTTGCGGCTGACGTTTAGTCGCTGCGTCTAGCGCTTGTTCCGTATTTTCAGCTTGCACAATGGCGATATCCGTATGCAGCTTGCTAATGGTGCGCTCCAACTGCTTCCGGTAGCGGGGGTTGTCATCAATGATGAGAATAGTGGCCCGAATATTGACTTCTAGGTCTAGCGTGTCGGTGCTGCGTTGTTGTGTAGTAGTTGTCGAGCTCAAAAGTTGCGGATGTTTGTTAATAAAGTTGACCGCTTCTAAGCGGCTACTCACGCCAATTTGACGGTAGAGCCGCGTGAGGTGGTTTTCTACAGTCTTGATGCTAATGCCAATTTCGCGGCCAATGCCATAGTTATCTAGGCCGCGTTGGAGCAGCGTCAGAATCTGTTTTTGGCGTTTTGTCAGCCGCATGGCATTTGCCTTGTTAGCCTCACCGCCAATGAGCTTATCTAACAAGCGGCTAGAAACCCAGCGTTGGCCGCTCATGATTTTGGTAATCGCGAGGCGTAAGTCGCTTAGCGGTTGGTCTTTCAGATGGTAACCACTGACGCCAACATTCATCAGCCCTTGGACGTAAACATCATCATCAAACGCGCTGACTACCAAAATTCGCAGCTCTGGATAGAGCTGGCGAATGCGTTGCACGGCCTCAATGGGATTGAAGTTTGGCATAGTGACATCAATCAAAAGACAGTTAGCATCCACAATTTGCAGCATTGGGAATAGGTCGGCCCCGTCTGCAACTTCCCCGACAACAGCTAAGCCGGGCATGCCTTCTAGCGCATTGCGAATCCCGGCCCGCACTACAGCGTGATCATCTACAAGCAGGACGCGGATCGAATTCATGTCGTTATTATCGGGCATAAATAGGGGGCTGCGGTATGAATCAGGGGTAACCCCCTATGAAATGTAGTGAATTCCCCCAGTATTCTTTGGGGGGTATTCCTCGTGTTCATAAGCGAATGCGGTTGATAAATTAACCTTGCTTGGAAGCTGTCAGCCTTTGCGCCCGCGAAGCTCTGTTGATTAGACTTTGAAAAGCCACACGGCCACACACCTGTGCTCTAAATCAAAATATTAAATTTGCCTCGTTGCAGTTGCTATTTCTAGCGGGGTACTTGTGTTCAAAACACACCAGAGTAGACCTTGTGGTGCCAAAAGCGATAGCGCAACAAGCACACAGATTTGACAAAATCAAACCCAAAACAAAGGAGCAGAATATGAACAAAAAGTTGTCATTTCTACTAATGCTATTCGCAAGTTTAGCGTTGGTGTTGGCTGCTTGTGGCGGTGGTGCAGAAGAACCAGCCCCCGCAGCAGAGGAAGAGCCTGCCGCAGTTGAAGAAGATGCTGCTGTAGAAGATTCCGAAGAAATGGAAGATGCTGATGAAGAGATGGAAGAAGATGACCACTCTGACGCAGCAATGGAAGACGGTGGCAGCATTTGGGTGTTACTCCCAGATAGTGCTTCATCAGCCCGTTGGGAAACGGATGATCGCCGCTTCTTTGAAGCCGCATTTGATGCCGCTGGCGTTGAATATAACATCGTTAATGCAGAAGGTGATGCCCGCAACCAACAAACTTTGGCTGAACAAGCCATTACCTCTGGCGCGAAAGTCCTCTTGCTAACCAACTTGGACAGCGGTTCTGGTGCAGCCATCATTGCCTCAGCGCGTGAAGCTGGTGTGAAAGTCATTGACTACGATCGTTTGACCGTTGAAGGTGAAGGCGCAGACGTCTACGTGAGTTTTGACAACGTAAAAGTTGGTCAAACTATGGGGACTGTTTTGGAACCAATGATCAACGCGCAAGACGATCCTAAGATCGCGATGTTGAACGGTGGTCCAACTGATAACAATGCAACTTTGTTCCGCGATGGTTACCT
>JAHDBS010000026.1:0-1649 GCA_020630225.1 Anaerolineales bacterium
CGATTGTCCAAATGCTGTTGGATTGTTTCCAACAAGCCTCGCAACCGCACCGGCTTACTGAGGTAGCCGTTCGCGCCAGCCATAAGACAACGTTCGCGATCGCCAGGCATTGCTGTCCCTGTCAGCGCCACAATTGGCACATTTTTCATCTTAGAGTCGGATCGCAAACGCCGAATTGCTTCTAGACCATCCATACGAGGCATATGGATATCCATCAAAATAATCGCAGGGTCAACTTTGCCAGCCATATCAATCACTTCGACACCTGAGCGAGCCACTTCAACTTTGAGCCCTTTAGCAACCAAATAGTCGCGTACAACCGCAATGTTGGTTTCATTGTCCTCTGCAAGCAACACGGTTGGCGCATCTGCGTCTCCGGTAAACAGCGGTGCAGATGGTGAACTTACTTCGCCATCCCCCATTGGATCTGGCATTTCAGAATCATCTGAGTCTGCTGGCACAAATTTTTCAATGTTGGCTTGTCGCCACGGTAGCGACACCGTAAATTGACTGCCTTTGCCAACCTTAGACCGAACCATCAGTTGACCACCGTGCAATTCAGTCAAGCGTTTGACAAGCACTAAGCCTAAGCCCGTTCCTTCAAAGCGACGTGACAAGCTGCTGTCTACTTGAACAAATGGCTTGAATAGACGTTCTAAATCTTTTTCAGCAATCCCAATCCCAGTATCACCAACTGTAAATTTCAGGCGTTCAGACACAGGATCAGCGACGACACGCAATCCGACCCGCCCGCTTTCAGGCGTAAACTTGACGGCATTACTCAACAAGTTCACCAACACTTGCTTGATACGCCGGCGGTCTGCTGACACGATGTTTACGTTAGGATCACTGATGTAAACAACTTCAATATCCTTCTTGCGTGCCATTGGACGAATAAGATTGAGACTTTCTTGGCAAAGCCGTTCGACTTCAACCTTTTCAATCTTGAGTGCCAATTGATTGGCTTCAATCTTGGAGACATCTAGAATGTCATTGATGAGATCCAACAACAAGCGACCACTTTGGTCAATTCGATTAAGCGGCTGTGATTGGCGGTCGTTGAGATCGCCGTAAACACCTTCTTGGAGTGATTCTGTCATCCCCAAGATAGCATTTAGTGGAGTCCGCAATTCATGGCTCATTGTGGCCAAGAATTCATCTTTCATACGCGCCGACTTCTCCAGCTCGATATTCGCAGCGCGCAGCTCAGACGTGCGGCTCTCAACGCGTTGCGCCAGCAATTCACGCTCTTCTTCAAGCTTCTGATTTGTTGACTCAATTTCAAGCGTGCGCTCTTTTACACGGGTTTCTAGCTGCTCATTTGCAGAGATCAGAGCTTGGCGTGCTTGTTTACGTTCTGTAATATCGCGAACTGTAGCAGTATAGAATGTTTCGTCATTCGCCTCTGCTTTCGTAATCACAACTTCAGCGGGGAAGACGCTGCCATCCGCACGGATTGCTTGCATTTCTTCAATCCCGCCACCTTCTTCGGCAGTTTGAATACGTTGTTCAAATCGTTTGCGAAAGTCATCCGTAATCCCAACGCCCGGCTCCGAAAAGAACTGCATGAAGGGCTCACCCTGTGCCTGTGGCCCTGACATTCCAAAAATTGCTTCAGCAGCAGGATTTAAGGTCTGGACAGCAAAAGC
>JAHDBS010000026.1:1749-21815 GCA_020630225.1 Anaerolineales bacterium
GCAATTGAAACGCGGATCGGGCGCCAGTTGTTGTAGAGCCAGAAGACCAAGAACGTTAGGCCAAATGCCCATAGGCCGGTCACAATTACGCCTACGAATTGGGCAAAGAGCTGACTGACAAGCGTCAAATCTGAATCCAGCAAAATTTCATTTGCGAACAATGGAACAGCCAAAGTTCCCCAGATACCACCAGCAAGGTGAACTGGAACAGCGCCCACGGCATCATCAATTTGGAATTGTTCGAGAATACCTTCGGCGAGAATCATCACAAAGCCACCGACTGCACCCACAATAAGAGCGCTACCGACAAAGTAAACATCCGCGCCAGCTGTTACAGCAACGAGACCCGCAAGCGCCCCATTCATGACGTAACTCACTTCAGCACGGCCACTGAGCAACATCCCCAATAGCATAGCGGACATCAAGCCTGAAGCACCGGCCAAAATAGTGTTCAACACCACAATCCCGGTCAATTCATTTAGGCGTAAAACACTACCGCCGTTGAAACCAATCCAACCGACATACAGGATGAGCACACCCAACGCTGCAATTGGCAAGTTCGCCCCACGAATGTAACGCGCCGTTCCGTCAGCTGCAAAACGCCCTTCACGTGGCCCAATAATAATTAGAATTGCCAGTGCAGCCCAACCACCTACGCTGTGCACAACTGTAGCACCAGCAAAGTCAATAAACCCAAGCTGTCCAAGCCAACCGTTGACTTCAGATGAATTGATCCCATTCCAAACCCAGTGGCCTAGCGTTGGATAAATAACACCAGCGACCAAGAGTGTGATCAAAATGTAAGCATCAAAGCGGGTCCGCTCAGCGATTGCACCGGAGAGAATCGTGACAGCAGTCCCGCAAAACATCACTTGGAATACAAAGAAGATCCCTTCACGGTATTCGACAAATGTTGGTTGCCAAAGGAAATTACTAATCCCAACCCATCCACTAAGCGAGTCGCCAAACATAATGGCATACCCAAAAGCCCAGAACAACAGCGTTGTCAGTGAGAAGTCCACGAGGTTCTTCATAGCAACATTAATGTTGTTCTTGTTACGGGTTAGACCTGTTTCCAAACATAGGAAGCCTGCCTGCATCAGAAATACTAACGCCGCACAAATGGCCACCCATGCTAGATCTAAGTTATTTGCTCCAAACATATATCGGTCCTAAATTATTCCTATCTAACTCAACTAATTCCAAATATCTGTCTTACCCTGACCCAGTCATGACCGCGCCGGAAGCGCGAACATCAAAACCATCGGGCCATACCGTTTCATTGTCATAAATTGCACCCGTGAGTTTCGCTGTGTCTAAAAACGCGTTTTTGAAGGACGCACCACGTAAGTCTGCATCACGCATATCGCAGTTCGTCAAAATCGTGCTTTGAAGAGAGGCACCGATCAGGTTTGCACCTGATAGATCAGTATCTTTCATAACCGCGCCGTCTAGGTTCGTTGAACATAGGCGTGCATTTGAAAGGTCCGCCCTAGAGAGGTCTGCGTGCCGCAATATCGCATTCGAAAGATTCGCATGCCGCATTACTGCACGGATAAAGTTTCCACGGCTTAGGTCTGCATTGCGCAAATCTGCGCCGTTCAAGTTTCGTCTAAAAATCGCCATTATTCGCGTTTGTATTACTTCCCATTGCTAATCAGCAAATTCATACTAGCACATCGATTAATTGAGAATCAATTGGGTATTTAATTGATTGACCCCAATTTCATAAAGAAAAGGCCGTCAAAGTTAATTGACGGCCTTCAGAGCTAGAGAATTAAGTTGTTAGCGAGTAATTTCTGCTTTATCCGAGAGATTCCCAAACCTCAAGTTTATTTTTCGTGCGATTGATTACGCTATCGGTAAACTCTGTAGTGGAAGAGTGCCCACCAATATCAGAAGTTTTTACCCCGTCCATAACCGCTTCAAATGCGGCTTCTTTGATAGCTCGGCTTGCGCGCTGTGCCTTTTCATCATCAATATAAGTGAGTAGAGACGCACCGGCCATGATCATTGCCATTGGGTTTGCTACGTTCTTACCTTCCAGTGATGGTGCCGTTCCGTGCGGTGCTTCTGCCATCACAGTATCAACTGACAGTGTGTCTGGGTCGTAACTCAATACAAGCGATTCCGATGCGGCAATGGTGCCAAACATCTTCAGCACCATGTCTGAAAGTAAGTCCCCATCACGGTTCATCGCTGGAATTACCATGCTTTCCCCATTTGAGCCTAGCAGCAATGCCAGCGTAGCATCAATCAATTGCGGTTCATAGCGAACAGTCTTATGCCGTGACGCAGCAGCATCCATTTCCTCTTTGAACATACTTTCGTATATATGGCTGACCGTGTATTTTGGTCCCCCAAATACCTTGGCGCCAACCTTTTCTGCATATTGGAATGCAAACTCGGCTACGGCACGGCTAGTACGGCGTGAAATTTTTACAGTGCGATACGCATATTCATCATCACCAACAGTTTCTTTCCATTCTTTTGCATTGTAAGCACCATCAACAGCCATTCGGACAACGGCGATTGGCGCATGCACCCCACCCACTGGACGCACACCAGGAATACGGCGTCCGACGCGCAAAATAACTTCTGCCTCTAGCTCTTTCCGTAAAATTGCGTTCGGAGACCCAACATCTTTGCCTGTTTCAGGCGTAATTGTCGCGGCTTTCAAGCCGAGTCCCGTCCGGCGCATTGCCTTAGCTGAATCTACGACAACTTGATTTTGAGTGGCACGCCGATTTTCTAAAGAAAGATCAAAGTGTTCAAATTCAAGCGGCAAACGCGTTACTTCAGGACTCAGGACGCGCAAGGATTCATCTAGAAGCTCTTGCCCAGTTTGGTCTCCTTCAAGAACCACAATTTTGTAGGATGTCATATATATCTACTCCAGTTACGTGCGAGAATTCCCCCACGCATTATTTTTGGCAGCAATTTATTACTTTTAGCTGTATTCGTTTTACTAAGTGTAACCGAAATGCAGTTGCGCCGAACTATAATAAATAGACAATTTATGCATTGCTAAACGTCACATATTGCATCCTATTCAAGAACTGCCATGTCTGGCACAGAAATTGATACACTACTTATCGAACGGTTATCATCCGCAGGCTTGCATCCTAGAGTCATTTAGGTGTACAAAGAGCCTAGGAAATTTGCAAATTGTTGCTCGCTAGCTGCACGCTAATGAACTTCCCCGCTTTCAAAAGTTTTATCCCACTCAATTTTCTAAGCTTAGCCATTAGCATTCTGCTGGCTGGGTGTATTGGTGCTGCCCAAGCATTGGAGTCGGCGATAACACCAAGTAGCAATGTTGCCACCCCAACCGCCACTAATCGACCAACTCGCGTTCCACCGACGATAGAAGCTGACCCTGAATTAAATAGCAACGCCACAGCTACGCCAACGCTGACACCAACCGCGATACCGCAACCTAACAAGCCACGCACTGACTACACGCTGGACGCGACGTTCAATTACGAAACACGCCACCTAAACGTCACCCAGGCTGTTAGCTATCTGAATGAAACCGAAACACCATTACAAGAACTCATTCTCGTTGTGGATAGCAACAATGACTCTGGCGTATTTTTCCTGCAAGACATTAGTGTTGGCGCTAATCAGCCACTCTTAGACTTCACGCTAACCGGTCGTTACCTTAGCGTTTCTCTGCAGGAAACACTTGCGCCAAATGAGCGTGTAGATTTCCAACTGTCATACTTAATTGTATTGCCAGCAGAAGCCTCAACGCTTGGCTTCTGGCGCCAAATCAATATTGGCGATTGGTATCCATTTGTCGCTGCCCAAACTTCGAATGGATCCTGGATTTTAGACAATCCAGGACTTGTAGGAGAGCACCAGACTTATCCGCTTGCAAACTACGATGTTACGTTTGCAATTGAAAATGCACCTGAAGAGCTTGTGGTTGCTGCATGTGCATCACCAATATCGACTGAAGACAATGTATACACTTACGATCACAAGAATGCGCGTAACTTTGCACTGTCTTTGAGTACTGAATACGTCACCTCATCCGCGACAGTGGATGGCATTACCGTCACAAGCTATTTTTATCCGGAATATAAACTTGCTGGCGATGCTGCATTACAGGCAACCGTGAATGCAGTGTCATTGTTCCAAGACTATTTTGGCCCTTACCCACATAAGTCTTTAGACGTGGTGATTGCCGACTTTGGTGATGGACTTGAGTTTGATGGCATGTACTTTTTGGGCGAATCTTATTACCGCACCTATGGCGGCAATGCCCTTGGCTTTCTAACCATGATCGCCGTGCATGAAACAGCGCACCAGTGGTGGTATGGGCTTGTTGCGAACAATCAGGCGCAAGATCCTTGGCTAGATGAAGCCTTCGCTATTTACACTGAATATCTGTACTACGAAACGTTTGAGCCAGATTGGACTGACTGGTGGTGGAAATTTAGAGTAGATCGTCACGGTGCTGAAGGCAATGTTGACAGCCAAATCACACAATTTGCGCACCGTAGGCCTTATATTAATGCAGTCTATCTAAGAGGTGCACTTTTCTTGCATGACGTACGCACTGAAATTGGTGATGATGATGTCTTCACTAACTTCTTGCATGATTACATCGCCAACAATAGAGGCGAAATTGTACAAGCAGAAGATTTCTGGGAGCACCTTGCCGTTTACTTAGAAGATGCAAAAATCGCTGAACTACGGGAGCAATACTTTAGTAATTGACGCTTGCATTTGCCAGATTCGTAAAACCCATGGTTGACACGCCAATTTTTACTTTGATACAATCTGGCAGCAAATTTACAAACGCCACCGTAGCTCAGATGGTAGAGCAGTTCACTCGTAATGATCAGGTCAGCGGTTCGATTCCGCTCGGTGGCTCAGAACAGGTCGCAATAGCGGCCTGTTTTGCTTTTTGGGCCTAAAATCCTCGTACAACATCTATTGAAAATTGAATTTTCTTTTCAGAGGAACTCTTTCACATGACGCTTTCTTTTCGCTTCGGAACTGTTGGTTCACCTAAGTCCACCCCAAAACGCCCTGGCGGTTCTCCGGGTGCCATTATGCATATCAATCAAATGGGATTGAACGCGCTTGAACTTGCCTGGGTTCGCTCTGTGCGTGTGTCTGAAGCATCTTGTGCAAAGATAAAAGCATTAGCAGAGGAAAATGATGTCGCGCTAAGCGTGCATGCCCCCTATTACATCAATCTCAATGCAAATGATGAGGAATGGCCAAAAAGTCGCAAGCGCCTCATGGATGCTTGCCACTATGGGCACTTAGCAGGTGCAACTGACATCATTTTTCATCCAGGTTCATATTTCAAACAACCAGCAGATGTTGTCCTCAAAAAAGCAATTCCACGTTTACAAGGCGTTGCGGACGAGTTGAAAGACCAAGGTAATCCAGTCACATTGCGTCCCGAAACTATGGGTAAGTCAGCTATGCTGGGATCATTGGAAGACACCATTGAAATGGGAATTGCTGTTCCCGGTGTTCTCCCCTGTGTTGATATTGCTCACTTACACGCACGTCCCGGTGACGGCACAGTAAATACAACCGAAGAGTTTACGGAGATCTTGACCAAAATTAGAGACGGTCTCGGACAGTCTGCACTTGAACGGATGCACATTCATATTTCTGGCATTGAGTATGGGCCAAAAGGTGAAAAGAATCACCTTATGCTGGATGATTCTGATCTAAAGTATCAAGACTTCCTCAATGTGTTAGACACCTTTGGCTGTGGTGGTCGCATGGTCTGCGAATCGCCAATTATGGAAGATGATGCACAGATGTTGCGTGAAAAGTGGGCTGCCTATTCGGCATGACACGCTTTGATCCAGCGAATCCACCGCAAATTGATTTTGGTGGCAGTGGCGAATTCGTTCACTTCTTACATGCTAACGGGTTCCCACCCCTTACATACCGTGAATATTTGACCAAAATTGCACAACAGTATCACGTGGTTGCAACAGAAACCCGACCGTTGCAGCTTGATACTGACCATGAAGCTTTCAACGACTGGTGGCAAATCAGCGCTGACTTTATCACGTATATTCAGACACACCATCAACACCCTATTATTGGCATTGGCCATTCAATTGGTGCTGTTGTCACAATGCATGCAGCCATTCAGCGGCCAGACCTATTCAAGAAGATAGTCTTGCTTGATCCGGTTTTCTTGCCACCAACGTTTTCATTTATGTGGACATTTGCACGCTGGTTCAATCAAGGCCATCGGCATCCACTTCATGGGTCAGCAATGCGTCGTCGTACAGAGTTCGAAAGTCGCACTGCATTGTTTCAAAAGTTCAAGAAAGCGCGTAATTTTAGAAATTTCACAGACGAAAGTCTGCGTAATTACATTGAAGCCATCACAATTGAAAACCCAGACGGCACTGCTGTTCTGAGTTTCAAAAAAGAGTGGGAAGCGCAGATTTATAAAACAATGCCCGCCAGAATTTGGCGTTACGTGCGAAAACTCACGGTACCAGCGTCTGTAATTTATGCTGACAAATCAGATGTGATGCTAGCCGGCTCGGTAAGTGCCATGAAAAAATATGCGCCACAAACCGTATTACATCAAATTGAGAATGCAAGCCACCTGCTGCCAATGGAACATCCTGACTTAGTTGCTAAGGTCACATTGGACTTCCTCAGCTAAATGTAGCGAAAGTTTTGGGATTACTTAGATTTTGCCTATAATGTAAACGCTGTGTCTGGCGTGAGAATTGCACGCTGCAATGCAGACTGTTACGAATGATGAACTGGGAATTTACTTGGCAAGCTTTGCCATACGCTGTTGCACTATCAATCACGCTGATTGCGTTGATTATTGCTGCGACTCGCCGTAAATCGCCCGGTGGGTTATATCTCATTGGCTTCTTGTTTGCCGTTGCTATCTGGGTCGGCGCTGCCATGCTTGAAAATGGCATTTTTGACCCAACCCAGAAGCTATTTTGGGCCCGCGTACGTTACATTGGCATTATGAGCGTTCCGGTGTTTTGGTTTGCCTTTGCAGTCAATTACACCAACCGTAGCAACCGACTGCCATTGTATGGCGTTATCATCCTCTTTTTAGTGCCAGCCTTTGTGTTGTTCCTAATTTGGAGTGACACGCTAGCCTCATTTATTTTCCAAAACATCCACGAACTTAATATTGCGACTGAAGGTCTGCTCAACATTGAGTTTGCAACCGGATTCTGGATCAGTCAGATCTATAACACTGGACTGATTATTCTTGGGTCACTTTGGTTACTGCTAGCCCTACCGCGTGCTTCGTCCGTATACCGCGGGCAAAGCCTTACATTACTGCTAGCCGCACTTCTGCCATGGATAGCAAACATTGTTGATTACTTTGCCTATCCGCAGTTTTTGCCAATTCCAACAACGGCTTTCGGCTTTGCACTTGGTGGGCTGTGCTTGGTTTACGGAATTTTCCGTTTTCGCGTTCTCGACATTACGCCAATCGCCCGCACTAACATCATTGAAAGCATGACTGATGCGGTCTTCGTGACCGATCAGAAACACCGTGTTGTAGATGTAAATGTTGCAGGGGCTAACCTCGTGTTCTCAACGCCTGAGACACTCATTGGGACTGAATTAGGCACCGTTTTTGAAACACAACTCAACATAACCAACGTGCTTACCGAAGGTGTGTTCAAATCCGGATTGTTAGCCGTTGGAGACACTCCAAACACGCAATACTTCGAAACTACTTACTCCCCACTCCGTTCACAAAGCAATGAGGTCAGCGGGTATTACTTGATCTTGCACGATGTCACAGCACGGAAGCTTGCGGAAGATGAAATATTGCATGCAAAGAAAGAGGTCGAAGAAGCCAATGAGGCTAAGACCCAATTCTTAGCAACAATTAGTCACGAAATTCGTACTCCGCTTAATGCAGTGTTAGGTCTGACCGATCTCATTCTGCTTGATGACAACCTAACCAATGATCAACGCCACTCATTAGAGCAAGTCCGCACTTCAGGTGACATGCTAGTCAAGATGCTCAATGATCTGCTGGACCTGTCAAAGATTGATGCAGGCAAGCTTGGGTTAGAAAAAATCACATTCAACTTGCATGACTTGGCCGCGAACACAGTTGAATTGTTTGCACCGCGCGCCATTATCAAAGCACTTGATATTCGCTGTGAAATCGATCCCGGTGTGCCTGAGCTGGTAACAGGCGACCCCACCCGCTTACGCCAGATCTTGTTCAACTTGCTGAGCAATGCGATCAAATTTACTGAACGCGGCTCAGTTGTCTTACAGGTCGAAGGCGGCGATGTCATTGATGATGTTCAAAAGGTCACCTTGTCTGTGACGGACACAGGGATTGGTATTCCTAAAGACAAACAAGACGCAATCTTTGAACCATTCCAACAAGAAACGCTTTCAACAGCGCGCAAATATGGCGGCACAGGTCTTGGTTTAGCAATTGCCATGCGTCTGACCGAACTCATGGGGCCTGGTCTAAAAATTCGCAGCAAGGTTGGCCGCGGCACAAAATTCTTCTTCGATGTTGATTTTGGCTTCCCTGGCGAAGAAAAATCTCCGCTCGGTAACCTTATTCTCGGGCAAGCACATTTTGATCTGTTGCGCGAAGACACGCCATTACGCATTCTTGTCGCTGAGGACGATCCAATCAATCAGATGGTTCTACGGCAGCTTCTTGAACGGCGCAATCACAAAATCACCATTGTGGACAATGGTCAGTCAGCGGTTTCATTGTCAAAGCATGAGCAATTTGATCTCATTTTGATGGATCTGCAAATGCCAGAGTTGAACGGTCTGGAAGCCACCCTCGCAATCCGTGAGTATGAACAAAAGACGGGCGAGCACTTACCGATTGTTGCTCTGACCGCAAACGCAACGGCTGAAGACCGCCGGATGTGTTTGGCAGCGGGGATGGATAGCCATCTCACTAAGCCAATTGAAGTTGATGCACTATACGCCACCATTGCAGCCTTGATTCATTCAACCCAAAAAGACACCTCTGACTTACTCCTAGACCAAGAAAATGCGGTTAGCATGTTTGATTTTGACGAAGTAACTGAACGTTGTGGCGGGGATAAAGACCTTGCTATTGAACTTTTGCAAATGTTCCACGACTCTTGGCCAGAGTCATTAGACACCATTGAAGCTGCCATCGCAGATCAAGACGCGGACTTGTTGGAGCGCACTGCGCACACCCTAAAAGGCACTGCAAGTACACTGTCAGCAGGGGAAGTTTCAAAGATCGCTTACGATCTGCAAGTTGCAGGTAAAAATGCTGATTTCGAGACCTCACGCACGCTTACTCAGAAGCTAGCACGCGCGTTAAAACGCGTAGACTCACATCTCGCTGAGTTTGTACTCTTAAGCTAAAAAATCTCTTTTCAAAAACTACAATTAGGGCATTGATTTACGATATATCAATGATATATTGTGTATACGCGTTTATAACCGCTTCAATACCAAACACCGACCACGCCAACACAAAGCCTCCCTATGGAAGACACTATTCTCATCGTTGAAGACAATCCTACACTTCGTGAAGGGTTATGCGAGATCCTTGAATTTGAAGGCTTTAACACGCTGACAGCCGGGCACGGTCAAGAAGCGTTAGATGTCATGGAGAAGCAGCTTCCAAGCCTCATTTTGGCAGACATTTCAATGCCTGTTATGGATGGCTTTGAATTCTTCGGACGTGTCCGCGAACGCGAAGACTGGCTGCGTATTCCATTCATCTTTTTATCTGCTCGCAGTGACAAGCCCGACATCCTAAAAGGCAAGCAGCTTGGAGCAGAAGACTATTTGGTTAAGCCCGTTGATCATGACGAATTGATCACAGCTGTTCGCTCCCGCATGGAGCGCAATGAACAGCTTGCAATCGCGCAACTGCGTGATGCTTACCAAGGTAGCCTGCTGATGTTGGCGAACGCCATCGAATTACGAGATCGCTACACACGTGGACATGTCGAACGTGTCACGATGTACTCACTCGCGATTGCAGAAGAATTAGGCTGGGATAACGAACGTTTAGAAATCATTCGGTTTGGCGGCATCTTGCATGACGTTGGCAAAATACACGTCCGTGAGACTACGCTACGCAAAACTGGATCGCTTGATGACGCCGAGTGGGCAGAAATCCGTCAGCACCCGCAAATCGGCGCAGACATGATTGCTACGGTGCCCTATTTGAAGCCAATGGAAGGTATTGTTCGTTATCATCACGAGCGCTTTGACGGCAAGGGTTACCCGTACGGTATTGGCGGGCAAGACATTCCAATTGAAGCCCGAATTGTGGCAATTGCTGACTCATTTGATGCAATTACCAGTAACCGGACATATCGACCAAAGCTAACGTTTGATCAAGCGTATGAAGAAATTTTGCGCTGTGCTGGTGATCGATACGATCCAGAAATGGTAGAGGCCTTCAAGCAAACCTATCTCAAAACAGGGTTGCTAAATCTGCCACCGCTTTCATAACAAACAAAAAAGCTCGCAACTGCGAGCTTTTTTATTTCTATTGAGAACAGTATCTAATTTAGCGAATTGCTTCTGCGATCAGCACTGTAATGTTGTCAGTGCCACCTGCTAAGTTCGCGGCATCGACTAATTTGTCACAGGCTTCTTGCATATCTGCTGAGCGATGAATAATCTCAATCGCTTGCTCATCTGACACAAGTGACCAGAGACCATCAGAGCAGATCAAGATTTTTTCGCCTACTTCTAAGTTTGGCTCAAATACGTCAATCTCAAGCCCTTCACCCTGCCCAATTGCACGATACAACACATTACGTTGTGGGTGCACTGCCGCTTCTTCAGCAGTGATTTGGCCAAGCTCTTGGAGGCGTTGCACCAAGGAATGATCTTCCGTAAGCTGACCTAGTGTCTCTTGCCCAATGGTGTATGCGCGACTATCACCAACGTGGCCAATAAACATGCGATGGTTCAAAATCAGAGCACATGTGACGGTTGTACCGCCATCAATCACATCTTTCAGTACTGCAAAATTTGCAGCTTGCAATGATGATTCTAAGATTTCAGCAACTGGAATTTCGACGTCAGTTGACCCATGTTCAAGCAAAGGAACATAGATTTGCGAAAGCACTTGATGTGCCAGCACCTTCGCTGCGGTCGCACTCGCCAATTCACCACGATTGTGACCACCCATGCCATCTGCAACGATGTATAGACCAAAATCAGAAAACGGCTCGTCACCTTCAAAGGTACTTGTCAAGCTATATAAAACGTCTTGGTTATTGCGGCGCACCATACCCTTGCTTTGGGCATGAGAAACACGCAAGCTCGGTCGAGTTTGCCCGTTTGAAAATGGAATAGAGATGGCCCCACTCGGTACAGTGTCTGTTTCGGATGCAGGCCGAATCGGTTGGGTGCCGAATAATTTTCTTAGCACAGGTAGCCTAATAAATTCTAATGATGAAAAGTACCACCACTGTTACACACCAACGTGGGGGACTAGAGATGTGATTGGTTACACCGAGAACGCGTAAACACGATAGTCGCCAGACCCGATGTAGAGCATGTCATCCATAATGGATGGAGACGAGATAACAGGACCACGGGTCCGGTATTTCCAATTTAGCGCGCCAGTTGCGCGATCTAAGCAATATAAGTGATGATCAGCGGAGCCGAAGTACACCATTGCATCGTAGAGTTTGGGGCTAGATGCCACCTGTCCCTGCGTTGCAAACTCCCAAACTAGCTTACCATTGCGTGCATTTATTGCATACAGTTTGCCATCCGCGGAGCCTACGTATACCCTACTCATTTCTGAGTCAATTTCAGGCGAAGAAACGATCGGTCGCTGGGAGTCAAATTTCCATACTAGCCAACCAGTTTCTGACTCAAATGCATACAACGAGCGGTCAACGCCCCCCACAATTACTAGACCATCTGAGTAAGCTGGAGAAGATGTAAATGCGCGGGGGCTTTCAAAACGCCAGCGTTCTTTACCGTTCAAATCTAGGCAGTAAAAATAGCCATTTTCTGCCCCAAAGAACAAGCGTCCGTCGTCACTTTCATGCACATAAGGCCGCGAACGAATTGGGGACCCAGTTGGAAAATTCCAAACTTCGCGCCCTGTAATACGATCTAGCGCATATAAGGTACCATCATCACTACCAAAGTAGATGTGCTTTTTTGATGCTACGGCAGAACATCGAATTGGGCCGTCTGTTTTAAATGCCCAAAGCTCACGTCCGGTAATAGAATCAAGCGCATACAAATGCCCATCTTCCGCACCAATGTAGATTTTGCGCGCATGCATATATGGCGATGCTGCAAACCCGTCTTCGGCGGTAAACCGCCACATCAGGCGCCCTTTCTCAGTTGAAAGCGCATACAAGCGGCGATCATAAGAACTTACATAGACGGTGTCTTCGAACGCCAATGGCTGACTGCGAATTTCGTCACCACAAGTGAACTGCCAGTTTGGCTCAATTTTCTCTTCACCTCGCGTCCGCTTGATGTTTTGTCGCGCCATTGCGCGTGACATCGTTGCAGAACGTGACAAACGTGACGTTGGCTCCATGTCCAAATTCGTCAGCGCCTCACGCATCGCAGCTGCGGATGGGAATCGGTCTTCTTTGTTATACGCCAACGCCTGATTGATGATCATTTCCAAGCCAGGGGAAATGGCGGGATTGACCTTCCGAACTGGTCGGCTATCAAACGTAAATGGCGGCTCTAAGCGTGGGTCATGATTGGTCAGTAGATGATGCAGCGTTGCGCCAAGTGCATAAATATCGCCAAGCGGGCCCGCCTCACCACGATACTGCTCTGGAGGCGCATAGCCTTCAGTGCCAATCATTGTATTTTTCTTTGTGTTTTCAAGGTATCGTGCAATACCAAAGTCAATCAAACGGGCTCGACCATGTTGGTCGATCATGATATTTGATGGCTTCAAATCTCGAAACACAATTGGATGGGGCTGCTGATTATGCAGATAATCCAACACATCACAAATTGAGACGGCCCACTCCACAATGTGATCAATCAACAAGACGCCGTCGTTGTTTTCAAGAATCTCTTCCAGGTTTTGACCACTAATATATTCCATGACCAAAAAGCAAGCTTCTGAGTCATTGAAAAAGTCGTAAATTACGGGAATTGTGGGGTGACTAATGGCAGCCAAGATATTAGCTTCACGCTGAAAAGAGCGAATTGTCTTATCACGCCCGTCCTGATCATGCGCAGGTAGCCGAATTTCTTTAATCGCTACCATGCGACTAACTTCTTGAAACCGCCTGTCACGCGCTTGAAAGACAGATCCCATCCCACCTGAACCAAGCGTTTTGACGATTTCAAAGCGATCGTTCAATATTCTTTTCGGAGACTTAGATGCAGATGATGCCATTCAAATACGTAATGTGTAGCCAATACTGTGTGTGAATAAAAGCAGGTGCGCTGTAGGAGAAGCGCACCTGCTTTTTATGATAGGCAAATTAAGACACAAATGCAAATTTTTTTAGCAAGAAAACTAACGCTTCCTTAACGACATGTCGCATATATTAGTAATTAGCAAACTTCCGTCTAACAAAACAATTGCTAGCGACTTCCAGCGCCTCATGACACACGCCAAATACCAGCAACTTTGTTAGGCGAACTATCTATCTGGTCTATAATTTGAACTATGACTGAAGAAAATACTAGCCGATTCGGTATCTTTCGGCGCGGTCTCTCTAAAACCCGCAAAAGCATGTTCGGACGCATTGCAAATGTGCTCGGTGTTTCCGAAATTGATGAAGATACTTGGGATGATTTAGAAGCAACCTTAATTCAAGCTGATATTGGCGTTGAAAGTGCCGCCAATATTGTTGAGCACTTGCAAGAGGTGGTCGACCGCGAAGGCATCACACGCACTGATGACTTAAATGATCATCTGCGTGCGGAATTAGCTGGACTGTTACAAACACCTCCACCCGTCAATATTGATGGTGACCCAACTGTAATTCTGATGGTTGGTGTCAATGGTGCTGGCAAAACAACCACCACCGCTAAGCTCGCGACGTCATTCAAGCAACAAGGCCATGATGTTGTCCTTGCAGCTTGCGATACATTTCGCGCGGCAGCAGTGGAGCAGCTCCAAATTTGGGGCGAACGCACAGACACACCAGTGATCGCTGGTGCAAAGAACGCTGACCCAAGCGCAGTCTTGTTTGACGCCATTCGGGCGGCCAAAGCACGCGGCGCAACGCTTGTTATTGGTGACACAGCTGGTCGTTTGCATACCAAATACAACTTGATGGAAGAACTACGCAAAATCTATCGGGTAGCAGGAAAAGCTGCTGATAATGCGCCGCATCATGTTTGGTTAGTACTAGACGCAATCACTGGTCAAAATGCATTGATCCAAGCAAAAGCATTCAAAGAAGCTGCCAACGTGACGGGCGTCATCATTACCAAATTAGACAGCACCGCTAAAGGCGGTATGGTTTTCGCAGTAGAACGCGAGTTAGGTATTCCTGTTTATTACCTTGGTCTAGGCGAAAAAGAAGAAGATTTACAACAATTTACGCCAGAAGCGTTTATTGATGGCCTCATTACAACCGACTAATTTATTCCGCAATATGCAAAATCTACTTGCTCGACTGAACACCGCCAACGAAAAAATTCAGCAACTACAGGTGCGTCTTTGACTTACCTGTAAAGGAAGCTGAACTTGCTAGCTTAGATCGTGAAGCTGGCGAACCCACATTTTGGGACGACGCAGAACGTGCACGCAAAAAAATGCAGCGCGCAAATGAACTCCGTTCCGACATAGAAAACTGGACCTCTATAGCTCAGCGCGTCCAAGATTCAATTGAACTCATTGAGCTTGAAGATGAAGACTTAGTCGCAGAGCTCGAAGAAGAAATAACTGCCATTGAAGAGACATTGGATTCGCTTGAATTCGATCTCATGCTCTCTGGCCCGCGCGATGGAGGCAATGCCATCTTGTCGCTGCATGCCGGCGCGGGCGGCGTTGATTCACAAGACTTCGTTGCTATGCTGCTCCGGATGTATTTACGCTGGGCTGAAAAACGTGGACTCAATGTAGACATTCTGGATCAATCAGATGGTGACGTTGCAGGTATCAAAAGCGTCACACTGAGTATCAATGGGCGCAATGCTTACGGTTACCTGAAGTCAGAAGATGGCGTCCATCGTTTGGTGCGCCTGTCTCCTTTTGATACAGCAAATCGTCGCCATACATCATTTGTTCAAGCAGAAGTCTTGCCTGAAGTAGAAGATGCAGCTGAAATCGAGATTGCGCAAAAAGATATTCGGATGGATGTCTTCCGCGCAGCTGGGGCCGGTGGTCAGCACGTCCAGAAGAACTCTACAGCTGTTCGCATTACACACATCCCAAGTGGCATTGTCGTTCAATGCCAGAACCAGCGTTCACAGCTTCAAAATCGTGAAAATGCGATGAAGGTGTTGCGTTCGCGTTTATATGAGATCCAACGTCAGCAACGCGAAAAAGAACTCGCTGCCATGCGTGGAGATTATGTTAAGGCGGAATGGGGTAGCCAAATTCGGTCCTATGTCTTGCACCCATACCAAATGGTAAAAGACCATCGCACCAACTACGAACAAGGCAATGCAGACACAGTGTTAGATGGTGGTATTGATAAATTCATTGATGCTTATCTGCGGGCTAGCGTAGATGGGTCAGTCTAATCGGTAATATATAGAACTCTGCAAAGGATATTCAGATGAAACGAAAAATAACGCGTGTAAAACCAAAAGCGCCTCGCCGCCCATCTGGAAAAAAGACTGGTCGTCGCAGCGGAGGGTTGCCACCGTTGCGATCAGGGTCTATCAAACGCGCCGTCCCCACCGGGCCAAAGATCGCCCCACGTTCATCTGTACGCAAGCGCTTTGGCGGATTGGATTCCAAGCGCCCTTCTATCATTGGCGGCGGCTCGCGTAAGCCGATTCAAGCAAAAAAGCGCCCCGCAATAAAAAGAGTTCAATCTCGTCCAATTCACAAACCGTCTGTAAAGGGAATCTCAAAAAACAAAGGTGGCACTATTCGCCCCGTTCGCCCACGCCCTTCTGGCAGCATTGTGATGCCAAGACGCCAAGGTGGACGCGGTATGGCAATCCCGGGCATACCCTTGCCACGCGTAAATCCAAGCAGTGGACAGCCGCGCCAACGCCGTCATGGTAATCAAGGCGCTCAAGATCAGTACGCACAGCAGTTAGCCCAATTGAATCGTGACTTGTCAGTGCTACAAGAGGAAGCCTCTTTTTCAGACACACGAACAGAAATTGATCAAATTGATGCGCGCGTGGTCAACATGCCAAATTTACTCGAAGATTTGCGAGATCGAGGCTATTTATTCAATGCGGGGTTAGAAGCGGACTGCAACGCCATCATCGATCACTGGGAAGGATTACGCTACCAAATTGATAACACGGTCGCCCAACAAGCCCAGCAGTTGCAAATGAGCATTACCCCGCTTGAAACCCAGCTTTCACAGGTTCGCAATAGCAGCTACGGGAGCGCTAATCTTTCGCAAATTCAAGCCCGCGTCAACGCCTTGCGGAATGAAGCGCGCTCAATGGAGCGCCGCATTTCTTCCAATTACGCAGACATTAGTAATGCTTCCGCCAAGTTTCATAGTCAACTCAATATGATTGACACTATCTTGGATACATTCGAAGAAGCGTCTTTCGAACTGTTAGAAGATGAGTCGCCAATTCGCGCAGCCTCTGCCACGCTGAATCCAGATAGCCGCAATGAAATCGAAGGCATTCTCTACCTTACTGATGACCGCCTAATTTTTGAGCGCAAAGAAACACAAGTCGTCAAAAAAATCTTATTCATTCCAACCGAAAAAGAATTAGTTCAAGAAGCAATTTGGCAATTTGAGCCCAAAGAACTTGAGAAAGCCACAGCGCGCAAGAAAGGTATTTTTGGCGGTAATCAAATTCTTGAAATTGTGCAAAAAAATGGTAAAGCAATTGAGATTACGCTTGGACGTCAATCTAGCGAAGACTGGATGCGGCTCATTACTGACTTCATTTTCGGTCGCATTGATGAGCACATGACAGATGGCAACACGCTCAATTACAGCGACTTGACGGGACCAATCACAAAAGCCACCTTAGTTGGGCTGCAAGCAGAGGTTGACCAATTACAAAAGCAAGCAACACTAGGCTTTGTAAAGAGTACAGTCGAAGATCTAGAAACGGAAGTCGGCCAACTGACCCGCAAGCTCGCAGATAATCGAGCGAAAGGCTACGCCTTTGAAAAAGATATTGAAGCTGAAATAGCAACGCTTACTGGACAGTGGGCCAGCATGCGCGAGGCTATTCAAACTGAAGCTAATCGTCAAAGCGAGCGCCTAGTCAGCCAAATGCAGGCTGTTGAAAGCAGTCTTGCCAATATTATGAGTTATGCCAGCAATCCTGAATCTGCGCGCCCAATGGTGCAGGAATTGCGCTCGCAAATGGCAACAGCCCAAGCCCAAGTTAATGCCGCTGAAGACGCAATTGAACAAATCTATGATGATTTTGAAGTTGAAGTCGAAGCTGTTGATGCCCACATGGACTGGGTCGCTTGGACGCTAGGCGCGCTCGCAACTGCTAGCTTCCGCTTGTCGCCTGTTGAAGGTGCAGTGGCAGCTGCAAAAGCAGAAATGGTCATCAATGCAGATGATCGGCGAAATGGCATTATTTACCTCACCGACAAGCGTGTTGTTTTCGAAGAACATAAAGATCGCAATAAAATCAAAATCTTAGATGTCCTGCTCAATCATCTTGAAGATGTAGATGGACAAGGGGAGCAAGGCGAGAGCTTTGCCGAAGAACACCTCACATTGACATTTGGTGCATCTGCTTCTGTACGCAAAGCATTATTCATCTTAGACGGCCCTGATGTTGAAGATTGGCTTCAAATGTTAGGCCGCGCACGCGGTGGTGATTATCACAATGATCGCGCTGTTGAAATTGATAAAGACGAGCTCAGCCGCTTACTGGAAGCACCGGTTGAGTGCCCTGCTTGCGGCAGCTCTTTCAATCAGCAGTTGATTAAGGGGCAACATGAAATCCAGTGCGAGTATTGCTTCACAATTACACGTTTTTAGCTCGTAAGCATTTAGATAGACCTTAAACAAAAACGGAGCAGATGAATAAATCTGCTCCGTTTTTGTTTAAGGCACTCAGGTGCTTAATTTCTTCTGCTGTTCATGTGACACTACAAACATGACAAAAAAGTTTTATAGTTCTACGCTCTTTCTTTTCATTATCGGCAGTGTTTTCGCCGCTTACAGCCATTTCTATTCTGCACCAAACAGCGGCTTACTTTTGCTACAGCTTGGTGCCTTTATGATGATTGCCGCCGGCTTACTAGCAGTTGGCTACACTATTTACCGCTTGGTCAACAGTGCTTATCTGGCAGCAGCATTGCTTTTCATTATTGGCATGAGCGGCATTTGGTACAACAATGTCACCAGCTATGTAGGACCAGACGGCATACTCCATGAAACAATTTGGCTGCCACTTGGTATTTTTACTGCGTTAGCTGCGCTACTACTGGCACTAAGCAGCACACTCTATCGTTTAGGCAAGCGTTTTATCTATTAGCTAGGCTGGGTGACGCATTAGGGCTGTGTTCATTGCAGCAATGTGCGCGGGATTACTCCCACAGCAAGCCCCAATAAGATTTGCACCTAAGCCATATACGCGCTGGGCAAAACCAGCCATAATTTCTGGCGTTCCATCGTACTCTAGCTTGCCATCAAGCCACTTTGGAATGCCAGCATTTGATTTTGCAATCAACAAGATGTCGCTATCGACAGCCCGCATTGCTTCAACAGCATCAGCTAGCTCGTCTAAGCCATTACCGCAGTTACCACCGATTGCAATCAAACCTAATTTGCCAAGCTCATCTGCAGCTTGTTGGGCAGTGACACCCATCATTGTGCGTCCGCGCGTATCAAAGGACAATGTGGCAGCAATTGGCAAATCTGTCACAGAGCGGATTCCTTCTACAATAGCCTTAACTTCAGCCAAGTCGCTCATTGTTTCAATCCACAATAAGTCCACCCCACCATCGACCAAGCCACGTGCCTGTTCAGCAAATGATGCAGCAATTTCGTCTGGAGTTGCCTCTCCAAGCGGGAATAGCAATTCACCAGAAGGCCCCATTGACCCCGCAACAAACACTGGATGATCAGCCGCGTCTGCAACACGACGCGCAATTTCAGCCCCAGCTTTATTAAATTCGTAAGAACGATCTTGATACTTATGCAGTTTGAGACGGAATGAACTGCCACCAAACGTATTGGTCAGAATAATATTAGAGCCAGCATTCACATATTCGTGATGCACGTTGGCAATCTTCTCTGGCTGTGTAACATTCCATTCTTCTGGCGGGTCACCAGAAATCAAGCCGACATCCATCAGCATTGTTCCCATTCCGCCGTCAATCATTACGTAGCCTTGCTTTTCAAGCAATTCAGAAAAGAGTGTTGTCATGTGTAAACCTCTGAAAATAGTTTTGTTCCGTATTTTCAAAAGCATACTGCATGATCAACGGCGAAAGCCTGACATATCAGAAGAATCAAAAGTTACAAATATTCACATTATTTAGGGAGGTTTCACATCAATTCTTCGGCAGCAAAGATTGATGCATCCGTATTCACTGAAGATTACGAACCGTCAGTTGTCTCTGCCTGCGCATCTTCCGCAGGTTGAGGAGCTGTTACCGAATAAACAACGCTATAGGTTCCTGGTGAGAAGGCTTCGTAGCCGTCAGACACGTCATCGGTCAAGACACGGCGATATTCCAAGGTATGCTCACCTGCTGGCCAATTCTCAAGATAAAACACAGTCACACGGCAGACAGTGCCATTGTTACGCCACTGCAAGAAGGAATAAGCTAATTCTTTAGGTACCTCAGCATTGTTGATCCAGTAGGTTACATCCATATCTTGATCTAAGTTCCGAGCCAATGTACTTTCATTTGCCGCACACCACCAATTGTCCCAAGTCACAGCCTCTGTCGTTAGTTCTGCTGTAAGTTGTAACGGCTCATCTTTTGGTGGATCACGAAAGTCCTG
>JAHDBS010000026.1:21915-23226 GCA_020630225.1 Anaerolineales bacterium
AGTAAGAGAATTGGCAAACTAATGCCAAGGAAAAGTCGAGTAAACACGTTCATAAATGAGGGTGTAAATAAAAACGTGGCAAGTTGCCACGTGTATCGCAATTGCGGCAAGGGTACCGCAAGTTGCAGGATGAGGGAATAGCGCAGTACTGACGAACGCCGTACGCGCAGGGGTTGTTAATCTAACGGACGCTTGTCAATTTGAAAGACGCAGTTTTCATCGCCAGTTGCAATACAAGCCGTTTCTTCAACGCGGTAGCGCCGGCCGCCGGTTCCCCAAAAAATTGCTTCTTCAAGAATTCCTGTTGCCAATTGACAACAAGGTGTGTCACTTTGGCGTCCCCAACACACTGGACATCGTTCAATAATCCAAAGGATATGCTTATCAGTACTCGACAAGCGCACCACTTGGTCACTGAAGTTGTTGAACAATCGTGAGAACACATCTAGGCCAACTCGAAATTTCATCCCCAATGGCATGAGACGGATTGGCAAATCGGCGACACCCAAAATTGGATCAAATTCACGCAGGCCAGTGTTTAGACAATTACGTCCCACCTTATGGTTATGACTGCGCCCTGCTTTGACCCCATAAACTTCTTCTGTCGCAGCTTGTAATGCCGACACCCATTCAAATGGGATTTCTTTGGCTAAGTTTCCAGCAGGCTTACGATTAAGATGCTCCAAATCTGCAGCTTCTAAAACTTGCTTTACAGAAGCTTCTCCCATGATTTCATCCATCGATTGAAGAATCACTCTTCCAATTCGATTTGGATAGAAATAGGTATTACTAGGAACATTGTTCAGGTCTGCCATATGAACAGATTATAACTGTTCACTCTTCTTTGCAAGTTGACTTAGCGATGAGATGCGTTTGAATGCTGTATGACTTATGGTGAGCCTGGCGTCTCGGTTGGAATCACGGTTGCTGTAGGCGTTGGTGGCAATGGTGTAGCCGTTGCATCTGGCGCAGCTGTTTCGGCAGGCGTGATCGGTGTTTCGGTTGGAACAACCGTAGTTGGCGTTGGTGTTGGCGCAATCGGATTTGGATTATCGATTTGTACAGTACGCCTAACTTCTGCAGTATGACCATCTTTATCGACTACGGTGACACGAATGGTAACAATCGAAGAAGGGATTTCTACAATTGACCACTGGCCCAGCATCTGTGGTTCGCCACCGTCTCTCGTGACGGGAATACGTTGCTGCCCTTGAGTTGGCCCCCACTCAGTTGGGTCTTCCGTAAATCCCCATTCAATTTCGTAATAGTCAAATTCACCGTTGAGCACATCCACAAAGCCCCAGACCTCAA
>JAHDBS010000440.1 GCA_020630225.1 Anaerolineales bacterium
CCGGCGTCAATCAATCCATCATGATGGCACTCAGTATTGTCATCATCGCCGCGCTGATTGGCAGCGGCGGCTTAGGCGATGCTGTACTCAAAGCCCTGCGCCGCTTACGGGTAGGCGAGGCTTTAGAAGCGGGGCTTGCAATTGTCGTAATGGCAATTTTGCTGGATCGCCTCAGTGCTGCTTATGCCCGGCGCGAGCAAACGCAGCGTGGCGCACAGTTTCAAGGCTTTCGCTTGTTTGCCAACAGCCGCGCCGGCACGCCAATCGTTGAACGGATTGAAGCTGGCATCGACTGGCTCTATACCAACACCGCCAAATTAGCAGATCGCGTCACCAATTCCGTCACGCGAATTTCCCCTGCGGCTTATAAAGCTCGCATTCAAGCCAATCCGTATCTGACTGGCACTGCTGTCTTCTTGATCTTGCTGACCTTGGTGAGTTTGATACTTGGCTTAGACAGCTTCCCGCGCAACTGGAATTTGAATATCAGCCGCCCCGCCGATGCGCTGATCGATTGGATGCAGCTCAATCTGGTTGAAATTGGCAACACCGGCCTCGGCACTGAAGCCTTCCGCGACTTCCTGATTATTCGCGTATTTCACCCGCTGGTCTTTTTCTTCACCGAATGGCTGTCTTGGCCCGCGCTGTTCTTGTTATTTGCTTGGGCAGCATTTTCCACGGGCGGATGGCGCTTGGCACTCGGTGTACTGGCAATGCTGACCCTGATTGGCTTGTTTGGAATGTGGGAATTCACAGTGCAAACGTTAGTACAAGTGCTGATGGCGGTTGTCATCTGCATTGTGATTGGCATTCCAATCGGCATTTGGGCTGCGCATAATGACCGCGTGGATGCGATTATGCGCGTGGTCAATGACACGCTCCAGACCATTCCAATTTTTGTCTATCTTGTGCCAGTGATTATGCTGTTTCGCGGTCAAGAACCAGCAGGCGTGATTGCCGCGATTGTGTACTCACTGCCGCCCGTCATTCGTCTGACCAGCCTCGGTATCCGCCAAGTGGATGACAGCTTGATTGAATCGGCGAACGCATTTGGCTCGACAGCATGGCAAAAATTGCGCAAAGTTGAAATTCCACTCGCGCTGCCGTCGATTATGCTGGGGATCAATCAGACCATCATGATGGTGCTGGCAATGGTCATTATTGCGGGATTCGTAGGAGCGAGTGGCCTTGGCTTTGAAGTAGTGTTTGGCTTTGCCAATGACAATTTGGGGCGTAGTGTAGAAGCTGGGCTAGCCATTGTGTTGCTGGCGATTGTGATTGACCGGATCACGCAAGCGTTGGCGCAGAAGACGGCTGCGCCGGGGTAAGCTCCGCTCGAGGTCAAAGCCTACAGACTAGCAGTGAGATAGTGCCCTTTGGAGCGTCACCCCCATACGGAGAGTGCTTTTTTAGACTGCTTCGGTTTTGGAATCCGGATCGGACAAGACTAGGGGTTGAACAAAACCTCACAGAATCAAAAACGCCACCGATAATGTTGACGTCTTAAGAATTGATAACTGAATGTTATTCGTGTCCGGGTCGGCGTGTTACCACTCCTCTAGCTCTCTACTCTTCCTATAACTCATTCAAGCACTGATAAACAAAGCATCTGATTTATATAGGTTATTCCAGCTTAAAATCGTCTGACAAAATATTTTTATCTGGTGGTATCAACTTTCTCAGTTCATTTAACTCGTCACCCTTCATACGTAAAATTTCATCTATACTTTTTCCTGAAAGCTTCGATAAATTATTGTAAAAATTTTCAACAGCAGTTGTTTCAGAAGAAACTAATTCGCCTGTCTTTGCTAACTGAATAGCAAAAAGAGCGATATTTCGTGGTGGATTTAAGTCAATGGTGTCTGAAGGCTTTACTTTGTAGGTATTGAAAATATTAAACGCTTGCCGTCTCTGATAAGAATACTCTTTTCGCACTTCGGCTAATACGCGTTGCAATAATTCATTTTCACAAGACCACTCTAAGTCATCGTTGATAATAGCATTTTGGCCCAATATTTTTATTTTAGCTGTCATTAAATGCACCTTATATATGTTTAGAAAAAATGCTCTGCATCAACTGATGAACATATAACAAGATTTCACTACTTAGTTGATTTACGCCACAATAAATTCGTCTGTTTCTGGTGGTGTATAACGATAAACAATTTCCCCATCCCCTAGTACCTTAATTGCATACAGTGCAAAAGAATATAAAGTGTCTTGATGAGCGTGCCTATAATAATCAATTTGAAAGAGCATTCTTAACATGGTTTGCAGAAACTCATCTTCACACTCAAGGAGCGTGATCATCGTAAGAGTAACTTTTACTCCATAGATTCGAAATATTATTTTGCTCATGTCTCCTCTTTCATTTTTTGAATCAAGCCAGCGATTTATTCGTCTTCGATTTTCCAATTGAGCTCTTGAGGGCTATCTGGTTGCTCTTTATAGCTAATACTTATATTAAACTTGCCATCAGGATACAACTTGAAAGTTGCCTTGCGCCACATTACATGTTCTGGCAAAGCAACCCTATGTCGTAAGTGCATAAATGCTTCAGAAGCATAGGCGCGATCTTGTCTAAAGTCATTCGTTACGTCTTTTTTCGTCAGCCTGACACAATCCTGTTGATGAGAATGACTTGCTCTTTTGGTAATAGTATGCACCTCAGGCTCCTCGGTTTGAGGTCCTAATAACGCGAATAAAACCTCTATCCATTCCCAGCCTTCATCTATGTGCCAAACCGCATATTTAGCAATTAGATTGAAAAGTTGTTCATCTGAGTATTGGCTTATGTCTTGTAATCTCATTCGTCTTCTCCATAGATACAAGAAGTACTTTACTATACTGCATTCATATTCATAACACGCCCCGAATCAAAAAGAGCCCTATCTCCAGAGCTCTTAATACATTATAAAAATTTGGTAAGCTATCGTAAATCAGACAATGCCAACTGTCACAAGCGCAGCGGTGACTAAGTCCAGTGGTTAGATGCTGTCATCATTAGTATCTGTATATAAAAGCTGCCTACTTTGTTTGCTCACCCTACTTCCGCAACGGCAGCGTGCCTTTGAGAATATTCACAATCATCTCATCGCGCTGGGCGGCGATGGTTGGCACGTCTTGATCGCCAGCTTCCTCCTGAATGCCAGCAAAGAGCTGCACTGCGACTTCTGGCGTAATGCGCACATCTTCTAGCGTATCCCACCAGCGATGAAAACTCGGACTATAGCGGTTACAAAATTCTTCCAAACCGCCTTTGCCTGCGCCCAGATGAAATAGCATATGCGGCCCATTCGTAGCCCAGCGTAGGCCCGGTCCGGCCCACATGGCTTTGTCAACATCTTCCACAGACGCCACGCCATTGATTACCAGCGAGATTGCTTCGCGCCAAACGGCGGCCTGCAAACGGTTGGCAATGTGCGCTGGCACTTCTTTCTGGACGCGCACGGTGACTTTCCCAACTTTGGCATAAAACGCCTCCGCAAGCTCCAGCACGCCGTCTTCGGTCTTATCATTCGCCAACAACTCCACCAGCGGAATCAGATGAGGCGGGTTGAAGGGGTGCCCCAAGATAAAGCGCCCTGGATTCTGCCAACCCTCTTGCATTTCACTCACCATCAGACCTGATGCAGACGAGGCTACAATCGCCTCCGGCAGCAAATGCGGCTCGATCTCCGCAAAAAGCGCATGCTTGATGGGCAAACGCTCAGGGACATTTTCTTGCACAAATTGGGCTGCTTTTACGGCCTCAGCGGCACTCGTATGAAAATTCACCCGCTGCGGATCGCCATTTTCGGTCATGCCTAGTGCCGTCAGCGTCG
>JAHDBS010000441.1 GCA_020630225.1 Anaerolineales bacterium
CTTAGCCTCTTGGTAGCGGCCGTCCTTCAACAATTTTTTCCAGCGCAAAGCTTGACTTGATATTGCGAATAGCCGTGATTTTTGTGAGGTGATTGCGCATAAACTCGGCGTAAGCATCTAGGTCTTGCACGACTACGTGCAGCATATAGTCACAGTCTCCAGTCACAAGATAGCAGTTGATAACCTCTGGGCGTGTGAGCACGGACTGCTCGACAATCTCTAACGCCGATTCTATTTGGGTGTTGAGCGTAATCTCTACAAAAGCCAGAATTGGATACCCCAACTTCGCGCGATCCACATCGGCCCGATAGCCAACAATGTAGCCCTCTGCCTCCAGTCGTTTGACGCGTCGTAAGCAGGGCGTTGGTGATAGTCCAATCTTTTCACTAAGTTCGACATTGGTCACACTAGAGTCGCGTTGTAACTCGCGCAGAATTGCGTGATCAATGTCGTCTAAGTTGGGTTTAGAGTATTGTGTCATAGTATTTCTATTGTACGCGATGATGTTGCGCTAAAGTAGTCAGTCTGTGCAGTTTTTGAACACAAATAAACGGGTTCGCATGGTTCAATTAAATTGTCATGCTACCTGTAAAACGAAATTACTTCCCGCCTGTTGAAACAACGCCAACTGACGTCTCGATTGAGACCCTGACTGAAATTCAAAATCGCGTGCTGTGGTTAGCCACGAACATGATCCACCACGCGAACTACGTACGGCCTAACCCTGACGGCTCCAAGGTTGGTGGGCATCAGGCATCGTCAGCATCGATGGTGACCATCATGACGGCGCTGTATTTTCACTACTTGCGCTATGGTGACTTGGTTTCGGTTAAGCCGCATGCCTCGCCTGTCTTTCATTCCATTCAATACTTGCTCGGGGAAATCTCACGCGATTATTTACCAACCTTAAGAGCTTACAAAGGTCTACAGGCCTACCCGAGCCGCACAAAAGACCCTGACAAAGTCGATTTTTCTACTGGCTCAGTGGGGTTAGGTGCAGTCGCGCCAGCCTTTGCTGCGCTGACAGCAAACTATGTCAAAGAGCACTTTGGTAATCAGCCAAATCGGCGGTTTGTGGCAGTCATTGGTGATGCCGAATTAGACGAAGGCAATATTTGGGAAGCGCTGTTAGACGACGCCACCATGAACCTTGGCAACTTGATGTTGATTGTAGACCTCAATCGGCAAAGCCTAGATCGGGTCATTCCGGGTATCAAAGCCAATCGGCTCAAGCAAATGTTTGCGAGCTGCGGCTGGCAAGTCTTAGAAGCAAAGTATGGGCAAAAGTTACAGCGGCTTGCGCAAACAGACTCTGGTGCAATGGTCTTAGATAAGATCGACGCGATGGATAATCTAGATTATCAGCGGCTACTCAATCTGGATGGCGCTGAATTACGCACGCGCTTTTGCGCTGGAGATGCAGTAATTGAAGCGGCGTTAGCACACGTGTCAGATGCAGATTTGCCAGGGCTAATTGGCAACTTGGCGGGGCATGATTTTGAAGAATTGTTAGATCGCTTTGCCGACGCTGATGCAGATAAAGAACGGCCAACGGTGCTGTTTGCCTACACCATCAAGGGCTGGAATTTGCCAATTGCAGGTGACCCTGGCAATCACTCAATGCTGCTATCGCCGGATCAGTTAACTGCATTGCGTGACAAACTCAAGATTGGCCCCGATGAATGGGCCGACTTCTCAATTCAATCGCCAGTGGGGCAATGGTGTCAGGCGCGGGCAGAAGAGCTTTATCCGGCGTATGAACCGCAGAAAAAACTAATCAAGTCGATGGTGCCGAGTAGCATCACTTTTGCAGACAAAGGCAAGCTGAGTACGCAGCAAAGCTTTGGGCGCATTATGCAAGAACTTACGCGACTCCCAACGGTCACGGAACGTATTGTCACGGTCTCGCCTGACGTGTCCTCTTCAACCAATCTTGCTGGTTGGATCAATAAAATGGGTGTGTTTGCGCAGCATGGCCTCAGCCGCCGTTTAGCAAACGGCTGGCGGGAACATTTGTTAGGCCAGCACATTGAATTGGGCATCTCTGAGATGAATCTGTTTATGTTGCTCGGCATGCTTGGGATTTCAGCAGAACTCATTGATGAGCCACTGATTCCAATTGGGACGGTCTATGACCCCTTCGTCTGTCGCGGGCTAGATGCCTTTATTTATGCGCTCTACTCTGGTTCAAAGTTCATTATTGCCGGGACGCCGTCTGGGGTAACGCTTTCACCTGAGGGTGGGGCACATCAGTCCACGGTGACAGCTTCGTTGGGAATGGAATTGCCCAACCTGCGGTATTTCGAACCGACGTATGCAGGTGAACTCGGCTGGATCATGCTAGATTGCATTGCGGCTTGTGCAGATCGTGAGCATGGCGCTGCCTCTTACTTGCGCCTCTCTACTAAACCGATTGATCAGAAACCGTTTCATCAGGCAAAAGCGCGTTTAGGCGAAGACACATTACGCGCGCAGGTGTTGGCTGGCGGCTATCGATTATTGGATTGGCAGACACAGTCTGGGACAAGCCGAGATAAGTTAGTGCACTTAGTCACCACAGGCGCAATGACTCCGGAAGTGCTAGCAGCTGCGCAACAGTTGCAGACGCAAGGGCGGGCTGTGAATGTGATCAACGTGACGTCAAGTCGGAAGTTGTTTGAAAGCTGGAAAGCGGATCAGAATGCACTGGATTGGCTTGTGCCAGAAGATGAACGCAATGCCCCAATGGTCATTGTCAATGATGGCGCGTCACACGCGCATGCATGGTTGGGCAGCGCCTTAGGGATGCGTGTGCGCACCTTAGGTGTAGATACGTTTGGACAGAGCGGCACCCGCGCAGATTTATATGCGCATATGGGGATTGATGCGGATGCGGTTGTAAGGGCGGTGATGAGTTTCTAATCCAACAATAGTAGTGACATGACGCGTCATGTCACTACTATTGTTGTTGAGTCTGGCAACGCAGCGGGATCATTTCTACACCACTGTCTGACTTGGCTTACGGGGCAATGGTGTAAATCATTGCCTGCTGTGGCGCGACAATTGATGTCATTTCAACTGAGGGGTCTAGAGGCGTCAGGGTCTCTTCCAGTGCCAGTAATCCTAGTTCAAATGGGTCTTCATCCAAATTGACAACAATCAGCAATTCCTGCTCTTCCGTATAGCGCCGAAACGCAAACACCTCAGTGTAATTCGTTTGGATAATCTCAGTCTCGCCACTCAGTAAGGCTGGGTTTGCTTTGCGTAAGGCGATGAGGTCTTTGTAATGCGACCAAAGTGAGTCTGGATCTGTCGCCTGTACCGCTACGGTGCGCTCCACGGCATCCTCATTCATTTCAATCCAGGGTTGCTTCGGGCTGAAGCCTGCATTTTTCTCCGCAGACCATTGCATTGGTACGCGCTTATTTTCATCGCGGCCTGCGCCGGACATGCCAATTTCTTCGCCGTAGTACATAAACGGCACGCCGGGTAACGTGAACAGTAACGTTGCGGCAAGCTTAGCTTTGGCTTCATTGCCACGGAAGCGCGACATCACACGGTCTTGATCATGATTGGTCAGAAACGTTGCAAACTGATTAGTCGGATATTGCTCTAAGACGGTGGGTAACGAGCCATCTAACGCGCGGCTGCTACCGTTGTCAACGCTGTGCAGAATGGCGGAGGCTAGGTCAAATTCAAAGGCCAATTCAAGCTCTTCATCGCTAACATAGTCTGCGACGGCGTAGGTGTTATTCCAGATTTCGCCAACGGTCATAATGGTGGGGTCAATGCCATCATAAAACGCACGATAGTCTTGCAGCCAAGCGTGGGTTTC
>JAHDBS010000442.1 GCA_020630225.1 Anaerolineales bacterium
TACCGCGGTGGCCGTTTGTGCTACAAGTTCGAAGAACCTGTGCATCGCTTCCAAAATATGATCATTGACAAGATGGTTGGCGTTGAACGCATTCCTGAAGGTGACCCTGAAGAAATGGTGCAGATGTTTGACGCGTAAGAGTTACCAGCTTTAGTTAGACTACAACGGCCTCTCAAATTAGAGGCCGTTGTAGCTTAATCTTGCAAATAGATATTCATTTCACCATTGCGCTTGGTACATATTCAGATGACAATTGTAGTGATCTACGCATATGTCCCTAAACTACGCTTAGAAACAAGCTGCTTGCGTATTTGCACTAAAGAAAATCCATGTCACAAATTCGAATTCTATTAATTGACGACCACGAACTCTGGCGAGTTGGGATTCAAACGTTGATTAATAGAACTAACGAGTTTGTAATTTCTGCTGAGGCAGACTCTGCCGCAGACGCACTGGAACAAGCCAGAATTGTTCAGCCGCATGTCATTTTGCTCGACGTCAATTTACCGGAACGTGACGGCATTGCCATTTGCAAAGACCTAATCAAGGCCAATCCTCTACACCGTATTCTGATGCTAACAGGTAATGCCGACACCAATTTTGTTGTCGATGCGATTATTGCTGGCGCAAAGGGATATATCCTCAAAGACACGCATCCTGATGAATTGCTCAACGCGATTCGGCGCGTGCACACGGGAAATCACTATATTGATCCAGACTTAACGTCCCTGCTCTTTGAACAAGTACGCAAACGCATTTTGCCATCGCGCTTTGACGCGCTGACCAAGTCCGAGCGCAAAGTTTTAGCCTGCATGACACAAGCAATGAGCAGTAAAGAGATTGCGCTACATTTAGGCCTCACTGTTGGCACTGTTCGCAATTATGTGAGTGCAATTTGTCAGAAATTAGGGGTATCCAACCGGCTTGAAGCAACGCAACTAGCAATGCGCGAGCAGATTCAGCTAATGGAGTAACCTAAACTGCACGACGCATCGTGAGGGTTACCCGCATTCTTCAGTATTGAGAACACCAAGCCCCTTACTGATCATATCTCCGGATCATTACTACATCTCCGTTCTCTCTTGCTAATTTTCATTTTTCAAATTGCGCTAAAAAACTAAAGACAGATACGTTAGCATGTGCTATATTGGCAAGAAAGAGCTAATAAGTAAACTTATTTAGTTAGCCACCCTCATGATGCAGCTATGAATTTTTACCAAGCCATTGTTGAAAATCAAACAGATCTTATTTGTCGTTTTAATGAGACCGGCATTTTGACGTATGTGAACAAGGCCTATTGCAACTACTTTGGTAAGCCACGTGACGAATTACTCAAAAAAAGTTTCATACCGCTTGTTTTAGAAGAAGATCGCGCTGTCATCGAATCAAGCTTTGCCTCAATATCGCCAGATAACCCAACAGTTGTAATCCAGTGTCGCGTCTTGCTCAACGGGGAAGTGCGTTGGCAAGAATGGACAGATACATTCCTTTACGATGCCAAAGGAAATTTCCTTGAGGGCCTTGCTGTAGGCCGAGACATTACAAAGCGCAAGACATTAGAGCTGGAAGTTCAAGCAACTAGCCAGACGCTGTCCTCCTTCTTTAGCTTGGCGCCCATAATGATGGGAATTTTGAATATGGAGGGGCAGGTGTTACGCGTCAACCCGCCGTTTGAACAGACCTTAGGATATTCACTAGCGGAGCTAAACGCTACTGCGCAAACCCCATTATTACTGTTTGCAGCAGATGACCTTGCCATGCTTGATGCACTCTGGGAAGAGCTTACAGTCAATGGAAAAACGCACTTGGCAGAAGTCCCCACCTTGACGAAAGCAGGTGTCCAGCGATTAATCAATTGGCGCTTTTCTGCTGACCTTGAAGAAGGCTTGGTGTTCTGTATTGGCGAAGACGTTACCGAAACACGCCGTTTGGCATCTGCCAAAATTACGAATGACGCTCAGTTTAGTGCCATTGTAGACAACATGCCTGGCGGGGTTGTTTATACAAATGCTCAACTTGAAATAACGCTCGTAAATGCAAGTTTTCTACGGTCATTTGGGTACTCAGAATTAGATGTGCTACAGAAAACACCTGAATTTCTATTCCACTCTCAGGCGGACTACGCCAGCACGATAGATAAAACAAAGCTCCTAAGAAGTAATCCCACGTTACTGCTCAGTTCCGAAGTGCGCACCTGTGTTAGAAAAAATGGTGAGACGTTCCAAGCAGACACACTCATCCGGAGCCTAACCGACCCGAATGGAATGGTAATTGGGTTTCTCTACTTCATGATTGATGTTTCCATCATCAATGAGGAACTGAAAAGCTTAAACCAAACGTTAGAGCAACGCGTTGAGGACCGCACACAGGAGATTCAGGCGTTGGTGTCAAAGCTCACCCATGACTTCAAGTCGCCAATACGCTCCATTGGTAATTTTGCAATGTTCTTGGAACAAGACTATGGCGCGGTTATTGGAGAACAAGGGCTGCAATTTCTGGACGCTATTAAGCGCAATGCAGGCTACATGAACAAATTAGTAATAGATCTACTGGAGTTATCCAAAGTGCGATATACGACAGACTATTACTTTGAACCCATCCAGCTACAATCGTTCATTCATACAATTGCCAATCGCTCTGATGCGAATCAGCTTGGCACCATTACTATCGGCGAAAACCTGCCAACCGTATCGGCGGATCCGAACTTGTTAGAACAAGCGATAAGCAACTTACTGGATAACGCAGCCAAATATATTCCTGAGCACGTTACACCGGATATCAAAATTGATGTCATAGAAACTGCCAGTCACTGGGGAATTCAAGTTGCAGACAATGGAATTGGGATCGCTGTTGAAAATCAAAAGCGCATCTTTGTTATGTTCGAACGTGTGACAGGCCTCAAAAAGCGCTATGAGGGCACTGGTGTTGGGTTAGCCATTGTTAAATCAGTTGCTGAAATTCACCACGGTTACGTCACATTAGACTCAACAGTCGGAGCTGGTAGCGTCTTTACCTTGTTCATCAGCAAAGACGGGTAGTCACAATAAACATCGCGTTAAATACCCAATCCTTAATCCCCTGCCTAAAGCCCCCTCTAAACACCTAGTTGACCTGTTTTTCACAGTTCCCTCTCTATCTCATTGCGTTACTGCACAAAATCCAAAGTGCAAATTAGCTTCAACTTCACAATTCTCAACTTCTTTACGCCAACCTCTTCTCACAAATAGCCTTTCCATCATGTGTTTTTTATGACACATCCATGGATTCACATTATGAAAGCGCTCTTGATGAAAAGCTTTCTTTATTAGACTTAGGCACAAGAGGAAATGCATCACTCCACCTAGAGCATTTTCCAACACTACCCTGACAAAGAGTTTTGTGTACTAGGCGCCACGTGCGTTTTTACATTTAAGGCCGCACCCTAGCACACCTCTTTCAATACTCCATATTGGAATCTATGTCTACATCTGTTGCCAATTCTAGTTTTCTTGTTGTCGAAGACAACCCGCATGACTTACATGCGATCAACCGTAGTTTGAGTCGCTCATTTGATGACTGGAATATTTACACGGCAACATCGCTGCACCACATGCAGAATGTGCTTTCCAATACGCACCCTGCAATTGGAATTGTAGACTTTCATCTGCCTGATGCGACGGGACTAGACGCAATAAAAACGCTCAAGAACACGGTGGGGGACATTCCTGTCATTCTTGTTACGGCTGGAATTCAAGCCCAAGAGGCAACCGCGGCGCTAAAACTTGGGGCTATTGACTACGTTGAAAAAGACCACAACGGCCAATACCTAACTAG
>JAHDBS010000027.1 GCA_020630225.1 Anaerolineales bacterium
CACCGTGGTCTTGGGTGACGGTGAACCGACTGGTGAAGATCCAGACAATGACGCAATCTCACCGGACTTGCATGAGAACTTGACCGTAGACTTTGGTTTCGCGCCAACGTACAGCATTGGTAACCAAGTTTGGATTGATACTAATGACAACGGCAGCATTGACACCGATGAACTTCCAATTGAAGGTATTTGGGTTGAACTGTGGCAAGACGCTGATGCAGATGGTCTGCCAGACGACTTGAACGACGATGGTGTCATTGATGACAGCGACATGCTGGCAATGGACACCACCGATGAAAATGGTCTGTATTTGTTCGACTACCTGCAACCAGGAGACTATCTGGTCAGCATTCCAGCAGTCGAATGGGATGACAATGGGACGCCTGGGCCTTTGGCTGGGCACCGCTCATCTACTGGGGACTCACAAGCTGACGTTGATAATAACGACAACGGGATTGATCCAGCGGCGATTGGTGAAGACGTCTGGTCCGCAACGTTGACCTTGGGTGACACCGAACCAACGGATGAAAATCCTGACAACGACACGGTAACCCGTGACGAAAATGAAAATTTGACAGCTGACTTCGGCTTCGTGCCAGTCTACAGCTTGGGGAACCAAGTCTGGGAAGACAGCAACAACAATGGCCTGATTGACGACGGCGAACCAACCTTAGGCGAGATCTGGGTTGAACTCTTTGCTGACGAAGATGGCGACGGTCAACCAGATGATTTGAACGCAGATGGCGTCATTGATGACGCTGACATGTTGGCAATGGATACCACCGACGCCGATGGCTTCTACTTGTTCGACGAATTGGATGCTGGCCAATATGTGGTCGTGATCCCAGCTATTGAATGGGAAGAAGACGGTCCACTGGAAGGATATAGCTCATCGACTGGTGATGAACAACAAAGCCTTGATGGGAACGACAATGGGATTGATCCAGCCGAACACGGTTCAGATGTGATCTCTGGCACCATCATCTTGGGCAATGACGAACCAACTGGTGAAGATCCAGACAATGATCTGGTTACGCCAGATGCCCAAGAAGACCTGACAATTGACTTCGGCTTCTACTACAACTTTGACTTGGCCTTGAAGAAGGAACTGGTCACAAGTGGTGAAATCAACCCTGGTGATGATGTCACCTTCCGCATTACGGTCGAAAACCAAGGTGTGGTGGATGCCTTCGCAATTGACGTTATGGATCATGCGCCAGACGCACTGATCTACAAGAGCAGCAATGCCGCAGACGTGACGACAACGACTGAAGGCACAGCAGTTGTCATCACTGACAATGGTGCTGATGACAACGGCGACATGAGCTTCTCAATCGATAGCTTGGCTGCTGGCGACACAGTCGCTCTTGAAGTGACCTTTGAAATCGATTTTGAATACGAAGGTACGACGCTCGAAAACTTGGCTGAAATCACGGGCGCAGATGATGACGATGATCCAGACAATGAACCGCCTGTAGACATTGATAGCGTTCCAGACACCGATCCTGAAAACGATGGTGATCCGAAAAACGATGTGACTGATGAAGACGGCAAGAACGGCGGCGACGAAGACGATCACGATCCAGAAGAAATTGTGCTGCTGATCCCTGTATTCGACTTGGCGCTGGACAAGAAACTGGTTGAAGGTCAAGACACCTTCGCACCAGGTGGTGACGCACTCTTTACGATCAAGGTTTATAACCAAGGTCAAAAAGATGCCTTCCGCATTGGCGTGACAGATTACTTGCCAACCGGTCTTAGCTACAAGAGCTCAGATGCCGCCAGCATCAGCACGACAGAAGACGGAAATGACGTCACTGTGACAGACAATGGTGATGGCAGCTTTACGATTGATGCGCTGAAAGTCGATGATGCGGTGGAAATTACAGTCACAATGACAATTGCGGACGACGCAACTGGTGAGTTGACCAACTACGCGGAAATTAGCAGCGCTGACGATGATGACAATCCAGATGATGCGCCACCGACTGATATTGATAGCACGCCAGACAGCGACAATCAAAATACTGATGGTGAAAATGCGAACTTAGTCGATGACGCCATTGACGCTGACGGCAAGAACGGCGGCGACGAAGACGACCATGATCCAGCTCGGTTGACGATTGTTGAACTTGCTGAAATTGGTGACTACGTCTGGTATGACAACAATTACGACGGTGTTCAGCAAGATGATGAGCCTGGTGTAGAAAATGTCACGGTCAAGTTGTACGACGAAAACGATGAAATAGTCGGCACAACCACAACCGATGCCACTGGCAAATATATCTTCACAGACCTGATCCCTGGTGTGTACTACATTGAATTTGATGTGAACACGTTGCCAGAAGGTTACACACCAACGACGCAAGACTCAGGGTCTGACGATGCGACAGACAGCGACGGCGATCCAAATACTGGGCGTACCATCCGCACTTCATTAGATGCGGGTGAAAGCGACATGACTTGGGACTTCGGGATTTTCAAACCAGCCGGTCTGGGCGATTATGTCTGGTTTGACTTAGATGCTGACGGTATTCAAGATGCTGATGAACCCGCTATTGAAAATGTGACAGTCCGCTTGTTGACAGAACAAGGCGAAGTGCTTGGAACGACAGTGACCAACAGCGATGGGTACTACGAGTTCACGAACTTGCGCCCAGGCGACTATATTGTTGAATTTGTCCCGCCTGCAGGGCATGGCTTCACGCTTCAAGAAGAAGGGTTGGACGCTGCTACCGATAGCGATGCTGATCGGACAACGGGGCGCAGCCGACTAATTGGTCTGGAAGCTGGTGAGTTTGATCCAACGATTGACGCAGGGATGGCTTCGGGGCAAGTCTTGGCTGCAATTGAAGCGGCAGTCGCCGCGCGTATTTCTGCGCAAAATCCAACGCCAACGCCGACACCTGTGCCACCAACAGCAACGCCAGTGCCAACGCCAGTCCCAACGGCTGCGTCTGCACAGTTGGACAACAATCCGCTGATTGCCAACAAAACGGCCAGCCAATCATTGTCATCACCTGGTGATACCATCACCTACACGATTGACGTGACTAATCCAAGTTCGCAAACGGTGAACGGCGTCATTGTCCTAGATGCATTGAGCAGCAAGTTGGACTACATCAGTGCGACGAGTACAAAAGGAACGGTCTCCTATGACGCTTCTACCCGTACAGTTCGCGTTGAAGTCGGCGATGCAGATGTCAACGAGACCATAACAATTACGATCGAAACGCGGGTCAACAACACCGCGCAAGCGCCGGATCGAATTGACAACACTGCACAAGTGCTGGCTGCAAACCTGCCAATTATTGAATCGCAAGTATCTAGTATGCAGGTTATCCCAGATCAAATTCCGACGACTGGTGAATATGGCCATAGTCCAGCAGCATACTCTGTTTACGGAGTTGCGCTGGCACTCTTGCTGGCAAATCTCGCGACGGTTGTGATCAAACGCCGCGAAGAAACTGCTGGCTAACAAGAACGCCAAGGGTATAGGGTTAGCTGGAAGCAGCTAACGTATTTGGACAGCGCACTCTCTTCTGGGGAGTGCGCTTTTTATTTGCGAGGTGCCAACTCTGGTGGTGCTTCGTGAAAAATTCTCCAGCTAATGGCAGCATATGTGTGTACAATTTCAAGGTAAACACTTAGCCCACACTCGTTTATCGAAAGGAGATCTCAATTTATGGCTAACCTGACTATTGATGGCACAACTTACACCGTTGCAGACGGTTTGCGTTTGACGAATGCCATTGAAGCACAAGGAATCGATATTTTGCACCGTTGCGGTGGTAACGCGCGATGCACGACTTGTAAAGTCGTGTTCAATAGTGGCGAACCTGCTTCTATGACCGCCGCCGAAAAAAGCAAGCTGGAAGACAAAGGTGACCTTGGCGAATATCGCCTGTCCTGTCAAATTGCTTGTAGCGGTGATATGGATGTCACAGGGTACATGACAATGACGAGTTCAGGTCTTGATGATCCGGGGCCAGCGCTGAGTGACGAACCGCCAAGCGCATAGACTGTTGAAAAGCGTCGCATCTTGCGGCGCTTTTTTATTCAATATGGCCTTTAGTACTCGTGACGCTCGAAGCGTCTGGGATTGAGGGGCGTAATTTCCGGTAGGCACGTGGTGTCATGCCAGTTATGCGTTTGAATGCGGTTGCGAAATGCTGACTAGATGAAAAGCCAAGCTGTGTCCCAATGGTTGTAATTTGAATGTCTGGCTGCTGGAGCAGGGTCTGCGCGCGTTTGATACGTAAATTACGAACATACGAAATAGGGCTTTGGCCAATGTATTGTTCAAACAACTGAAACAAGCGACTGCGACTAAGACCGGACATTTCACCCAAAGCCTCCATTGAAATGAGTTGATCTGCTTCAACCAGCGCTTCGATCTCCACTAATAAGTTTGCAAACTTCTGGGGTAATATCGGTAGGGCGCTGGGATTTTTTTGCTGACGAAGCAACTTGGCAATAAATAAACCAAGTAACGCATTGAGCATGCGGGCACTGTCTGGCTTAGGGTGTCTAATTTCTGCTAACATCAGATCGATATCAGTGAAAAGTTCATTCGCACCGTTCCAATGACGGGTTGGGAGGTCGCGAAGCGCCGCCTCTACGCTTTTGTCTGCTAAGTAGCTGGGGTCAACCTGTAGCCAATTTAGCGTACACGGTTCTAATATTTCTTGGGAACTGCCATGCACTTCACCGGGTTTTGTAACGAAGACAGACCCCGGCTGCAAAGTGTATTTTTCGTCCTCTACCCACCAATTTACTGTGCCATCTAGAATGAGATGGACTTCGTAGTAATCTTCAAAATGCGCAATAAGGCCTTCGCGCGCCATCATTTGTTTGGAGTGTCCAATCGCTTTGAGCGCCGGAATTAGGCATTTTTCATTAAAATAACGTTCAATTGATATTCCTGACATTGAACACAATCATCGCCTAATGTTTAAAAAAATACAATCAACTTCTATCTATGTTTTTTTAGAGCATTGGGCTTAATATTGTCAGTGTTGATGACCACTGAAAGGACAACAGATATTCAACTCAATTATGAAAACTTATAAATTGGCAAACACGGATTTGGAAGTCACCCGCATGGCCTACGGGACATGGCACATTGGTGGCGATTGGGACAAAGTTCCACCTAGCGATGACGTCCGTATGCGTGCAAAAGCATTGATTGCAGCAGCATTAGAGCACGGCATCAATCATATTGATCTGGCAGACATCTACACCATGGGTAAGTCAGATTTGGTCGTGGGCGAAGCGCTTGCGCAACACCCAGGCATTCGCGAAAAGATTGTGCTGCAAGAAAAGTGCGGCATTATCCTTGGTGGTGATCCAGACTTTGGCCCTCCTCAACGCTTTGATTTCAGTGCAGATCACATTATTAAGTCTGTCGAAACGAGTTTGCAACGACTTGGGACGGATTACGTTGACCTGCTTGCGTTGCATCGCCCAGACCCGCTAGTTGAACACGAAGAAGTTGCCAAAGCCTTTGATGCATTACATAGCAGCGGCAAGGTTCGCTACTTTGGTGTCAGCAACCATACTGCGATGCAAATTGAATTGCTGAAGCGTTATGTTGACCAACCGATTGTTGTCAATCAGCTTGAACTCAATATCTTGCATCATTACCTCATTAGCGACGGTATTTTGGCTAATATGGCTGGCTATGGTTACGCAAATGCAGGTGGTTTGCTTGACTACTGTCGTTTGAATGACATTACGATTCAAGCATGGTCACCAGTTGCAGGTGGTGCGATTTTCAATCCAGCCGATGATGCGCCAGATCATGTTAAAGCCGTTGCAGGATTAATTGCTCAACTTGCTGAACAATATGAAGTCAGCAAAGAAGCGATTGCATTTGCTTGGTTGCTGCGTCACCCCGCTGGCATTCAACCGATTATTGGGACGTTGCGTCCAGAACGGATTGCAACGAGTGTCCAAGCTGATGGCGTTGACCTGACGCGCAAAGAATGGTTTAGCTTGCTTGAAGCGGCTCGCGGCGAAAGCGTGCCATAAACCAGTTTGTGAGTTAGTTGGTTAGCTAGTTTGTTAGTACGGCTAGTGCATCCAACTAACAAACCAACCTACTATCAAACTAACTACCTTATGTCTAAAAAATCTCCGCGCATTGGAAGTAAATCTTTTTTTCTGAATCAGCGCTTCGACTACATTCCTGAAGATGATCGGTATCTGATCACGAATGGGACGCCAAAGTATAAATTCAACGTGATTGGTGTTGGCATCAACGGTCAAGAACATGTGCATGTCACCAACTTGGAAGGCCGCGCCACTATTCATGGAATCTATGATCCAAACCCGCTCAGCTTGGCTGGCGCGCAACGTGCACATCGGCTGTTTCATCCAGATGAAACGCTGGTTGAGTATGACACGCTGGAAGCCGCTTGTAATGATCCCGAAGCAGATGGGCTCATCATTTGTACGCCGAACTTCACGCACTTAGACATTGTCAGAGTCGCAGCGAAGAGTGGTAAACCAATTTTGCTTGAAAAGCCAATTGCCACCACGGTTGAAGACGCGCATGCCATTACTCAGATCGCAGAGGCGTATCCGAGTGTGTTCCAAATCGGGTTGCAGTATCGCTACAAGGCTGTTTATGTGGAAGCCATCTATGAAGCGCTGACACGCGGCACATTGGGTAATATCAAGACGATTAGTATTCTTGAACATCGTGCGCCGTTTTTGGACAAGGTGGATCAGTGGAATAAATTTGCCAAAAATTCAGGGGACACCTTAGTAGAAAAGTGTTGCCATTATTTTGACTTGTTCAATTTGTTTGCCCAGTCACGCCCTGTTTCCGTCTATGCCTCGGGTGGAATGGACGTAAATTTCTTAGATTTCGAAAAAGACGGCGAAAGTTCAGACATTATGGACAATGCCATGGTGATTGTGAACTACGAAAATGGGGTGCGTGCAAACTTCAATCTTTGCATGTTTGCTCCGATGTTCTATGAAGAGCTGATTCTTTGTGGTGATCGTGCCCGTCTCAAGACGTGGGAAAACGAAGACTTCTTGCCACATGCTGGTCCATCAACGCATTTGGAAATCATGGCGAATGATGATCAGACGTCACGCCGGATGACGCCGAGCTATCCTGAGGTCATTCAAAGCAGTGGGCACCATGGTGCGACCTACTACGAACATGTCAACTTTGTGAACAATATTGATGGAAAAGACACGATGACAGCGACAGCACAAGATGGGCTTTGGTCAATTATTGTGACCGCTGCTGCGCAAGAGTCAATCAAGCGTAATGCCGTTGTAGATATCAATGCGTATCTCTCAGACCTAGGGATTGACGTCTAATGCCTGAAGTTACAATCCGTTCTCCTCATATTGACGGTGCTGAAGTTGCTTGGTTTGCGCCTATTTGTAGCGATGACTACGAATTTCTAGGTGTCCCTGACTCGGCTTACAAATCGAGTTATGCCAACACGTCTGAGATCCTGCTTACGGCAGATAAGCTGGGATTTCGCAATATCTTGTGTCCCTCTTCTTATCAAGTGGGACAAGACACGCTGACGTTTGCCTCTGCCGTTGCGCCAGAAACTGAGAATATCAATCTGTTAGCCGCAGTGCGCTGCGGTGAAGTGCATCCGCCAATGTTGGCACGAGCAATTGCTACGTTGGATCACATTCTAGAAGGACGCTTGACGATCAATATTATTTCGTCAAACTTGCCCGGCGAAGAATTAGACTCCGAAAGTCGGTATCAGCGTTCACGGGAAGTTATTCAAATTCTGAAACAGGCTTGGACTCAAGACGAAATTGATTTCCAAGGTCAGTTCTATAATCTAAAGCTCAAAACAACAGATCCAGTTAAGCCTTATCAACAAAATGGCGGGCCACTGCTTTATTTTGGCGGGTACTCTCCTCCTGGAAAAGATTTGTGTGCGGAACACTGTGATGTCTACTTGATGTGGCCAGATACAGAAGAAAATTTGCTTGGTCATATGACTGACATGAGCCGTCGTGCCGCTGAATATGGGCGGAAAGTAGACTTTGGCCTCCGTGTACATATGATTGTGCGTGAAACTGAAGCAGAAGCCAAAAATGCTGCACAACGACTGGTCTCAAAACTGGATGACGAGTTTGGTGCAGAAATTCGCAATCGCGCATTAGATGCAAAAACGCTCGGAGTTGCCTTGCAAGCGCAAGCGCGTGAAGCGTCAGATGACGAAGGGTTTGTGGAACCTAACCTTTGGACTGGAGTGGGGCGTGCCCGTTCCGGTTGCGGGGCTGCAATTGTTGGGAATCCAGATCAGGTCGTGGCTAAGATCCAGCGTTATATGGATATGGGCATGCGTGCATTCATTTTTTCTGGGTACCCACACTTGGAAGAATGTAAATTGTTTGCTGAACACGTGTTGCCACGTTTGAAAACTGTTTCTTTACCTCAAGAACAGGGTAGAATTCCTACAGCAACGCCAATGACCCCTCTTGGGGCTGGTGTTCGCGTTTAGACTATTGGTTTTGGTCAATTCAGTGGTGCTACACGAATGACCGCGTATTTGTAGAAAATTGCATATTGCTTGTTGACACAGTTAGCAACTTGCTGACTGTAATTTTGTTACGGAGGCCTGTCTCCGTTCTAAGAATTGTTTCATTTATATAGGAGAAGACTAATGAAACTAAATAAGCTCATGCTTATGCTAAGCATTTTTGTGCTTGGCGCATTTGTCCTCGCGGCCTGTGGCGGCGGTGACACTCCTGCAGCTGAAGAACCAGAAGCTGCCGCCGAAGAAGTGGCGGAAGAAGCGGAAGAAGCTGCTGAAGAAGCCGAAGCCGAAGCTGAAGAAGCTGAAGCCGAAGAAGAAATGGCCGAAGAAGGCGAAATGATGGAAGAAATTACCGTCGCGTACTTCTTGGAATGGCCAACCCCAAATCAATTTGCACAATTGGAAGAACTGTATGACGAAGCCATGGGCGTGAAAGTTAACTGGGTTAGCTTTGACACCGGTGTTGCAATGTCAGCAGCAATGGCCTCAGGGGATGTGCACATCGCATACTCACAAGGTCTAGTTCCATTTGCAAATGCAGTCACCACCGGCCTGCCATTGAAGATGGTCGGGATTGCAGTGTCATATGCTGAAAACGACAACTGTGTTGTTGGTAGCAGCACCGGCATTGGCTTGGACAACGTGACTGACCTGCACGGTCAAAAAGTTGCGGTGCCGATTGGTACCGTGGCGCACTACAAGATGCTCCGCGAAATGGAACACCTTGGTGTAGACGTTGCAGAATTGGAATTGGTCGATCTTGCACCAGCTGACGGTGCCGCAGCCCTCGAACGTGGCGATGTAGCCATGGCGTGTGGTTGGGGTGGCGCATTGGCCCGCATGAAAGAAAATGGCGACATTCTGATGACTGGCGCGGAAATGGAAGAAATTGGCATCAAGGTCTTTGATGTAATTTCTGTTACCGAAGACTTCGCAGCAAGCCACCCAGACATGGTCACCAAGTTCCTCCAAGTGACTGAAGATGCAAACGGCATGTATGCCAAAGATCCAGCATCAATGCAACCAACCATCGCAGAAGCGGCTGGTATGGACTTGGACGGCTCTAACGCAGTGTTGGCCAACTTCAGCTTCCCGAATGCAGAAGCCCAATTGTCAGACGCATGGCTAGGCGGCACGGTTCAAGACTTCGTCAAGAACGTTGCTGACTTCTTCGTTGAACAAGGCGAATTGGACGAAGCACTGGCAGACTACGGTCCAACCATTGACACCTCATTCTTGGAACAAGTTTCAAGCTATGAAATGGCAATGATGGACGACGGCGCTGCAATGGTTGATGAACTGGTTTGTGACGATGCAATTGGTTGTGTGGAAGTTGCCGCTGGTGACCCAATCCGCATTGCTAGCGCATTGGTCATCTCTGGTCCAAACGAAAGCTTGGGTCTAGACAGCCAATACGGTGTCGAAATTGCAATTGGCGATCGCGGTGAACTCATGGGTCACGCAATCGAATTGCAAGCTGAAGACGACGGTTGTTCAGCAGAAGGCGGTCAAACCGCAGGCCAAAAGGTCGCTTCTGACCCAACCATCGTTGGTGTCATCGGGACAAGCTGTTCTGGTGCTGGCGTGCCAATGTCACAAATCGTTTGTGCAGAAGGCATCGCAATGATCTCACCATCAAACACTGCTCCAGTGTTGACCGGTGCAGACACCCGCGAAAGCTGCTACTTCCGTACCGCGCACAATGACAAGATCCAAGGTGCTGCAATGGCAGACTTCGTGTACAACACGCTTGGCTTGACAAAGGCTGCTGCAATTCACGATGGCGATCCTTACACCGAAGGTCTCGCTAGCGTCTTCCGCGACAGCTTTACCGCCCTTGGTGGTGAAATTGTGGCCTTCGAAGCAGAAGCTTCAGACGCAACCAACGTTGAACCACTCTTGACCTCAGTGGCTGCAGCTGGTCCTGAATTGATCTACTATCCAGTCTTCATTCCACTGGGTTCTCTGATCACCAAGACCGCACAAGAAATTGATGGGTTGGAAGGTGTGATCTTAGCTGCTGCTGATGGTGTGCTAAGCCCAGACTTCATTGAAGCGAGCGGTGATGCTGCTGAAGGTATGTACATGTCAGGTCCTAACCTAGACTTTGGCAACGCTATCTATGACACGTTCCTAGAAACCTACCAAGCCAACTACGGTACAGAACCAACCGCACCATTCCACGCCCACGCATATGATGCAACCAACATGCTGTTGGACGCTGTTGCTGCGGTCGCAATGATGGATGCCGATGGTAATTTGATGATCGGTCGCCAAGCGTTGATCGATGCATTGGGTGCGACCTCTGGTATGGCTGGGATCACCGGTACGATCACTTGTGATGAGTTTGGTGACTGTGCGGACGCAAATATTGCAATTAGCCAAGTTCAAGATGGTGCGTTTGTAGCACTTGGCGGCGGCGAAAGTGATGATGCTGCAATGGCAGAAATGGGTGACCTTGGTGGCGCAGATCTGATCGTTGCAACTGAAAATGCATATCCTCCATTCAGTCAAATCAACTTGGACACAGGTGAAGCTGAAGGCTATGACTACGATGTCTTTGTAGAAATCTGTGGTCGCTTGAACTGTGTTCCAGTGATGCAAGAAACTTCATGGGACAGCATTGTTGCCATTATGGGTGGCGAGGCAGACTTCGCTAGCTTTGACATTGGCGCAGATGGGATTACCATCACCGAAGCCCGTGCAGAACACGTTGACTTTACCCGTCCATACATCAGCTTGGCACAACAAATGCTAGTTCGCGTTGGGGAAGACCGCTTCTCTGACAGCGCTGGCTTTGCCGCTGACGATGGCCTGCTCATTGGTTCTCAACCTGGCACGACCAACTACGAAGTTGCAAGTGGATTGGTTGGCGAAGATCGCATCGTTGCATACGATCAATTCGCTCTGGCTGTTGCAGCTTTGATCCAAGGTGATGTGGATGCAGTTGTGATGGACAACGTTGCTGGTATTGGCTACGTTGGCCGCAACGCAGATACTGTCATGATGTTGGATGAAAAGTTGACCGCAGAAGACCTTGGCTTCATCTTGCCAAAGGGCTCTGAAAAGACTGAAATGGTCAATGCTGCATTGGATGCAATGGAAGCTGACGGTACGCTGGATGCACTCTTTGCAAAATGGTTCGTCACTGACGAAGAAGGTGGCGATGACGCTGCTGCAGACGACGGTGCTGCAATGGCTGCAGGTGGCTCAGGCTACAACGACGTTGCTGAATGTGCAGAAGACTTGAGCGGCGAAACCATTACGTTCTACCAACAAGCTGGTTTGACTGGCCCGTTGGCAACCATCCTTGGTGACGGGTTCATCAATGGTGTGAACGATGCAATTAGCGCGATCAATGAAAACGGTGGTATCTGTGGTGCTGAAGTGACGGTCCGTCTTGAAGACACCCAGTATGCACCAGAACAAGAAGTTGCAGTTTACGAACAATATCGCGAAGCTGATCCAAAACCACTGTTCGTCATGACCTATGGCTCAGGCGCAACAGTCGCGTTGAAAGATCGTGTTGCTGAAGATCAAATCGTGAACATCGCTGCTGGTTTGAACGCAGGCGCATTTTACGATCCAGCTGACGGCTGGACCGTTGGTGCTGGTCCAATTTATCCTGATCAATTTGGTGGCTTCCTCAAGTTCGTTAGCGAAAACTGGGACGACATCAAGCCTGAAGGCGCTGGCGACGACATCGTCGTTGGTGTTATCGGTTGGGCAAACTCATTTGGTGCTGGTGCAACCACGCCAGAAGCAATTGCATACGCTGAATCACTCGGTATTACCGTTCTGCCATTGGAAGAACAAGCGATTGACCCATCAGCTGACGTAAGTGGTGCTGTCCAAAACCTTTTGGTTAGCGGCGCCAACGTGATCTGGTCACAAAACTTGTCCTTCGGTACGGCGCAAGTCATCGGTACCCTTCGTGGTGCTGGTGTCTGGGATAGCGTAGTTGTTGGTGGTGTGAACTGGGCATTCAACCAAGACGTTCTGAACATCTTGGGCGAAAACGCTCAAATTGCCAATGGTTTCTACGGTATGATGCCATCACTCTGGTACAACGACACCGATGCTGCTGGCGTACAAGCCATGTTGGCTTCATTCGAAGCTGGCGGCTACCCTGCAACTGACATGGGCACAGGTTACATCCTAAGCTATGGTCAGGTCTTCGCATTGGCAGACATCATTCAACACGCAATCAACACTGATGGTTACGCGAACTTGAGTGGTGAAACCTTCTTCAATGCAATGAAAGATTTGGGCACACCAAGTGCTGCTGGCATGTACAACTTCAACGTTGTCGATGGCAACCGCGCTCCAAACACGTCTCAAATCCGTCAATGGCAATGGAATGGTGAATCAATGGATTACGTTGTAATTCAAGACTTCACTGAATTGCCAGACCTACGCCCAGGTAACTAACCCTTACCGCAACTCAACTTGCACAGCGGATATTGCGTCCGCTGTGCAAGTTTCTTGGATCCACCAATGTCACGAATGAAGCTTGATCCACGGTCAAAGTTCGTGCGCATTCGTGTTATTCGTGGATAAATGAAACTATGCTGAAACTCAACAATATCGAAGTTGTCTATAGCGATGTCATTCTAGTCTTGCGTGGGATTTCGCTAGAGGTTGGCAAAGGCCAAATTGTGTCGCTTCTAGGGGCAAATGGAGCTGGGAAATCGACGACGCTTAAAGCCATTTCAGGTTTACTCTTGTCCCAAGATGGGGCGGTCACGCGTGGATCGATTGAATTTGATGGCGTCCGGATTGATAAGCTTCCCGCAGATGAAATTGTTCGAATGGGGATTGTTCAGGTGCTTGAAGGGCGTCCTTTGTTTGAACACCTCACGGTCGAAGAAAACTTGATGACCGGGTCCATTTCGCGGACAGATGGCAACGCAGCTATCCGAGATACGTTGGACATGGTCTATACCTACTTCCCACGGTTGAAGGATTTCCGCAATCGTACTAGTGGGTATTTATCTGGTGGTGAACAACAAATGGTGGTTATTGGCCGCGCCCTGATGGCAAAACCACGCCTTATGCTGCTTGATGAGCCATCTCTTGGGTTAGCACCATTGCTTGTGCAACAAATTTTTGAAATTATCCGGCGTGTGAATGAAGAGGCTGGCGTGTCACTTCTGGTTGTTGAGCAGAACGCAAACATTGCATTGAAAACTGCCCAGCATGCTTACGTGATGGAGAATGGACGCATTGTGTTAGATGGCGCTGCTGAAGATTTATCTAAAAATGCAGATATTCGCGAGTTCTACCTAGGGTTATCCTCTGTGGGGGAACGCAAAAGCTATCGCGATGTCAAACATTATAAACGCCGCAAGCGTTGGTTGGGATAAACAATCGATATTTTTGAGTAAAACTCTAGACGACAGTTGCGAGTCTGAATTGCGAGTATCATGATGTTGGCCTTGCCAATCTAATTCGTAACTCAGACTCGTAACGCTTAACTGCAACTATATTCTTATGACTGACAATACCTCTTCACTTGATAGCAAAATTGCTGCTCACGTGCAGCATGCTTATGACAATGCAGCTGCATTTCGCGCGCGAATGGATGCTGCTGGACTCACACCGGCTGACATTCAAAATCGGGATGATCTCAAGAAATTGCCTGTCTTTTCTAAAGACGGCATTATCGCTCGCCAACAAGCAGATCCTCCGTTTGGCGGCATGTTGGCGGTGCCAATGTCTGAAGTCACGCACATCTTTATGTCGCCCGGTCCAATTTATGAACCAGCTGGGCAGGACGCACCTGAGATGCGCGAAATTGCGGCAACGGCTTATAAAGCTGCTGGGTTCACCGCAGACGACGTTGTCTTGAACGGAATGTCCTATCACTTAGTTCCGGCTGGGATGTTATTAGACCGCGCACTGACCTCTATTGGCTGCACAGTTTTCCCGGGCGGCATTGGCAATAGTGATCTGCAATTGAAAGTGATGCAAGACATTGGCGCGACAGCCTATACAGGAACCCCGAGTTTCTTAGCGTTATTGATCAATAAAGCCAATGAAATGGGGTTAGATTTCAAAACACATTTCAACATCAAACGGGCATTAACAACCGCTGAGCCGTTGTTTGCACCAACGCGTCAATTGTTTATTGACAATGGGGTTGAGGTCGTTTGTAATGCCTACGCAACGGCTGAAATTGGGTTCATTGGAATCAATCTAGACGGTGGCATGGCAATGCAGTTGCTAGAAATGCCAGTTGTTCAGATTGTAGATCCAGACACGGGTGAAGAGGTTGGACCAGGAATGGCTGGTGAAGTTGTTGTCACAAACTTTGATGAAACGTATCCGCTCATTCGCATTGGCCTTGGTGACTTGGCTGTGAATATGGACCCTAATCCGGGGGGCTCTATGCAGCAAGAGCGTGCCATTGTGTTGGTAGGGCGTACAGGCGATGCAGTCAAGGTGCGCGGGATGTTTGTACATCCTAATCAGGTCAACTTTGCGGCGCAACAAGTACCTGGTATACAAAAAGTCCAAGGGGTTGTCACGCAAACCGATAGCCGCGACCAACTCACAATTCGGGCAACATTGGCAGATGGCGTTGAAGGGAGTGCACCATTGGGTGAAGGCCTAAAACAAGCCATTACTGCTGTGGCACGGGTAAAAGTTGACACGGTTGAATTTGTTGATGAAATTCCAGCTGAGGCACCAGGCATGGTAGACGAACGCGACTGGTCTGCATAATCTTGTGGACGGATCTTGTTGCGGTCCATCACGACCGCAGACGAATGGTGCGCTAAACAACGCGCAACGATCATTCTCAACTGACTACACAGGCATGGTCCGCCTTGATGGCGGACCATTTCTTATGGGCAATGAAAGCCCCCAAAGCTTTCCAGATGACGGGGAAGGCCCCGTTCGGGAAGTGTCACTTGCTCCATTTTGGATTGACACCAAAGTTGTCACGAACACTGAATTTGCGGCTTTCGTTGACGCCACGGGTTATGTCACTGAGGCTGAAAAATTTGGGTGGTCTTTTGTATTTCATCTGTTTTTGCCAGCAGATTTTCCGCCAACGCAGCCTGTGCCTGGCGCACCTTGGTGGCGGCAAGTCTTCAAATCGACTTGGCGGACGCCTGAAGGTGCGCACTCAAATCTAGACGGACGGGCAGACCATCCGGTCGTGCATGTGTCTTGGAATGACGCAGTAGCTTATGCTAACTGGAAAGGGAAACGTCTGCCGACTGAAGCGGAGTGGGAATACGCTGCGCGGGGCGGACAGGAGCAGAAGCGCTATCCCTGGGGAGACAGACTGCGCCCGGATGGGGAATACCGCTGCAACATTTGGCAAGGGCAATTCCCAGTTAAGAATAGTGAAGCAGATGGATATCTAGGCACATGTCCTGTTGATGCATATAAACCCAATGCTTTTGGGTTGTACAACATGTCAGGTAACGTATGGGAATGGTGTGCGGATTGGTTTAGTCCCACATATCATCAATTGGACACGCGCAATAATCCGCTTGGACCATCAACAGGTGAACAGAAAGTGATGAAAGGTGGTTCATATCTTTGTCATAAGTCTTACTGCAATCGCTATCGCGTAGGCGCGCGAACATCGAATACGCCAGACAGTTCAACCGGACATATGGGGTTTCGGTTGGTCGCAAGTGCTTAGTCACAAGGCGTGGGTCTCTTCATTACCGTAGGTATTAGAAGACCCACGCCTTGTTTTATGAATCATGACAAGACTCAAAACGAAATCATCGAATACTGCCAAACTCACATGTTATCAGCGGGCGCTTGGTCATGCAGAAGTGGGGTCTCCCATTGCGAATGACTACATTGCCTTGCATTTGCTCAGCCCTAAAGTGCGGGCCGAAATTATCGATGCAGGCAAGCGTAGGGCGCATATTAACCGTGTTTCGCCGACGTATAGCTATATCAATGCACGCAATATGCATATGGATCGTATGGTGCTTGAGGCTGTCGAAAAAGGCTTCGCTCAGATTGTGATTTTAGGGGCAGGCTATGACACGACTGCGCATCGCTTGCTTTCGGACCGTGACGTCCAAGTCTATGAAGTTGATGCGCCAACGTCGCAAGCAGACAAAAAGAAGTATTTAGCAGCAGCGGGCGTTAGTGCGCCAGATAATTTGCATTACATTCCAATTGATTTCAATGAACAGTCTCTGCGCGATGTCATGTTAGCGTCACCATACGATCCGGCATTGAAAACTCAATTTATCTGGGAAGGTGTAACGTATTACATTTCTGCCGAGGCTGTTGACGCGACGTTGGCATTCATTCAAGAGTCAAGTGCAACCGGAAGTATTGTTGCGTTCGACTACATCTATGCCGACGTGTTTAGCGGTAATCTGAGCTACTATGGTGCAGAAGAAGGTGTGGCTTATGTAGCGTCTGTTGGCGAACCCTTCACGTATGGAATTGAAACCGAAACGCTAACAGAATTTTTAGAGCAACGTGGCTTTACACTTGTGGAGCACTACACGGGGCCAGAATTCCAAGCCCGTTATTTGCCTGAAGGGCGCTTCCCGCGGGCTTATGAATATATGGGCAATGTAGTGGCTGTCGTCAAATAACAACGGATAAAAACAAAGCGCGTTTCTTTTTAGAGCATAGGCACTTAAGAGAAACGCGCTTTGTAGTTAAGTCGATGATTTACAACTCATGCGTCCAAGGCACACAAAATTCAGTGCCGGGCACAACAATTCCGCCACGATTACCGACTTCAATCGAACCATAGCGCGTCGAAAAGATTTCCGGTAATTCACGGTCGCCTGGTACGGATAGCCACAGCCGCAGTAAATGCCGGCGCTTATCTAATTCTTCATAATCTTCAAAACCAGTGCGATCATGCAACATCGCATGGTTGTAGACGAACTGCATGTCTCCCCGTTGCAACATCATTGTGATGTGCAATTCGGGATCATTACAGAGTTCATCAAACAAATCTAAGGCTTCAATGTGCGCGTCCGTCAATCGCGGGGCGTCTTCAAACCGTTGCGCTGACTCAATATATTGCCGCTGATAGAACGGGGTAATACGATTGTCATGCCAACTCAGAACTGGAATCAGTAAATATGGCAGCATCCCCTCAGGCACTTCGCCGCGCCGATCCGTTGCAATTTCACCCATTAGTAATTCCAACAAATCAGGCCGCCGCTTCTTCATCTCATTGAAGACCGTCTCGGCACTTACAAGCAGAGATAAACCGCCAGATTTTGCTGGATGCAAGCACATCAGCCCGACAACGTCGCACGAGTCCGTATGAAAGGTTTGCCTTTCTTTCGTCTGATAGATGCGCACTTTCGGATCAGTGCTGTCTAATCCTAAATTGCGTACATGCCCCAAAATATGGCCCTTTGCGTTTTGAGAACGCGCATTACCAAGGTGGCTCCCAATGCCTTGAAAAATTGTGAATGCTTCGCGTTCTGAATAGCTAGCAACAGGTAAGCCACGGAGCAGCGCAAATCCACGCCCTTTGATGAGCTCTTGCTGAAGTGCGGCTAGCTTGGGGCCTAACGTCGGTAGGGGGAAGTCGTTTTTGCGGATTGCGCCAATATTGGCCTCGGCTTTCACTAAAGGCTCAGCGGTTGCTTCAATTTCTGCAATTTCTGCAGCATTGAATCGCATGATCCATTCGTCTTGGCGGGTGCTCATTGCAGGCCCTTTCCAGGCGGCAGCGCCGGTTTGAAGTGGAGGTAGTGTTGTCATAGATCGCGCTCTTTGCGTTTTACGAAAATGAAAAGCCTTGATTCTCTATCTTCTCTCGCAGGTCAGGGCGTCTTGGATGTTGAAGTTGATTAGCAATGTGCCATGTCCATGCAGCGTCATGCTTGTTGTTACCAAGTGAATTGTAGTGATCTGCCAATTCCTTATTGTGTTCTAAAATCGCTTCTCGAAAGCCTTCCGTTTTATATTGTTCGTAATGAATTATCACGTCTTCCGGCAATCGTGGCTTTTGTGGTGGCCGCTGATTTTCATCAGGCCAACCTAAGCACATGCCAAATACGCAATAGACGCCTTTGGGTAAACCCAATAACTTTGCCGCTTTTTCTACGTCATTGCGCATTGCGCCAATCATTACAGCGCCAAGACCGAAAGATTCAGCAGCAGTGTTGACTGACATTCCAACGAGTGCTGCGTCAACGGTTGAAACAAGAGTCGCTTCCAGTGAGTTCATCAACGTTACATTGTGAATTTCACAAGCTGTGGTCAGTTTCCTGATATCTGCACAGAACGCGATGAAGACTTGGCAAGTTTCTACATGTTCCTGTCCGCCAGCAACAACCGCTAGCTCCTTTTTGACATTTGGGTTGCGCACCACAATCATGCTGTAGGTTTGACGGTTGCTACTTGTTGGTGCGCCACGTCGAGCCGCTTCTAGAATGCTAGTCACCAACTCATCTGAGACAGGGCGGTCATTGAACTTGCGAATAGTGACGTGCTTGTGTTGGACGTCAGTAACAGTGGTAGATAAGGTCATACTAGTTGCGTTTGGTTCCAGAATAAATAAAGTTTTTGGCGATCATTTTGTAATGTCCGCCTTTATCGATGCCAATTTCCTTGTCGCATTGGCAATAGACTTTGCCCTCGCGCGCAGTATATTGATATACCTTAGTAATTCGCTCTTTATGACACCGGAGGACTTCCCCTTTGCCAATTTTGTCGTATTTCCAAAGTTTTGCTTTGCAAGCAGCGCAGCGTAATGTCAGCATTGTTCAGAATCATATCAGTATGCAAGTAGAATAGCCCGATGAAATTTCTCCGCGACCGCCTTTTTCTTGCCAATAGCCTCAACCACCTCAGTGTTGATATTTTCAATGCCCAAAAAACAATGATTTTGACCTTTATGGTTGGCATCTTAGGCATTGGCAACACAGAGATTGGTGTGTACAGCACCATTATGCAGGTAACCGCTGCGCTGACTCAGCCCTTCTTTGGGTTACTCACTGACCGTAGAAAGACGTATTGGCTAGCGCCGTTTGGGCTATTGTGGATGACTATCTTCTATGCAGTCGCGGCTTATCTGGCGAGTTGGTGGACAATCTGGCTGCTGATTGTTGGTAGCTTGGGGTCTGCAATGTTTCATCCCGTTGGTACGGAACGGGCAACCACGCGGGCACGGCATCTCGCTTATGCTGGCGTGACAACGGCTTCCGCGACATTCTTTTTGTTTGGGCAAATGGGATTTTCAATTGGTCCAATCATTGGTGGCCAGCTGTTAGACGGATTTGGTCTACAGGGCATCTGGGGCTTATGTTTTCTGGCATTGCCAGCAATCAGCTTTTCGTTCTATCAAAATTATCAGTTTAGAAATCTTCATTCTGCAGATGTTGTTGCGAATTCAGTCGAGCAAAAACGGAAATCTTTAGCCAAAGAAGATATCTTCAAGTCTGGGCGTTGGGTGATGGCAGCATTTGCAGTCTTGATTGTTCTGCGTACCATGCCAGCGCATATCGGGATGGTGTTCTTACCCAAGCTCATGGCTGACCAAGGCATGAACGCTGGTTGGCAAGGCTTTATCACTGCCTTCTTTATGGGTGGAGCAGCCGTGGGTGGGGTGCTTGGTGGGATGTTGGCCGATCGCATCGGCTACCGCACGGCGTTACTATGGACGATGAGCCTTGCTGTACCGTTTATTTGGCTGTATCCAATTATGACTGGTATTTGGTTACCCATTACGATTTTTATCGCTGGAGCAACGGTTGGGGCGTCACATCCAATGTTAGTGGTGATGGCGCAGAGTATTTTCCCAAAGAGCATGGCGATGGCGTCAGGTCTCGTACTGGGTTTTATTTTTGCCAGCGGCTCTTTAGGCGGCATCATTGGCGGTTATTATGCGGACCAGTTTGAGCTTGGCTGGGTAATGCAACAATTTGCTTGGGGCTTACTGGTTTCGGTACTGCTTACGCTTTCTGTTGTGAAACCGAAGCGACTTTAGACGGAATAGAATTGTCTATTGGTAGTGTAAATAGAAAGCTGGTGCCTAGTCCTAACCCTTTGCTTTCTGCCCAAAGTTTGCCGCCATGTGCTTGAATAATCGCTTTTGAAATCGCTAATCCTAGACCAGTTCCCCCAGTATCCCTCGTTCGCGATTTATCCACGCGATAGAACCGGTCAAATAAATCCTTTAAATCAGCTTCGGCGATGCCAGTACCAGAATCTTGAATTTCAAACTGCACTTCAAATGGGGCGCTTTGGGTGGCTTTCATTTTGATAAAGCCACCTTCCGGCGTGTATTTGAATGCATTTGCCAAAATGTTATGTAACACCTGATGAATGCGTCCCGTATCAAGGTCAATGCTTGGACATTTATCATCACTTTCAACAGTTACCGTAATGGATTGCTCAGTTGCAAGCAGGGCGAAGAATTCTTTTGCATCTTGTAATACAGCTTCTATTTGAGTAGATCTTCTGTGTAGTACGAGCTGATTTGCTTCCGCGATGCTCAATTCATGCAGATCATTCACGAGGCCAATAAGGTGTTGTGTCTGAGCATATAGGGTGCTTAGATCTGCTTCTTCTAGGCTATAGACATTGTCAATTGCAGCGCGTAAATTACCCTCTAAGACGGTGAGCGGGGTGCGCAACTCATGGGCAACATCTGCCAAGAGTGTACTGCGCTGGCGTTCTGCGGTTTGTAGGGCCGCGGTCATCTGATTGAACGCCCGTGAGACGTCTTCTATTTCTTGGCTTCCACTGAGTTTGAGGCGTGTTTCTAAATTACCTGCAGCGACTTCTTTTGCGGCTGAGGCTAGGGTCTCTAGTGGGGCGCTTAGCACGCGGCTCACGATAACACCTGCAATAATCCCAATTAGCCCAACAACACCAACGGTTTGGATGGCAGTCTCAGAAACTTCAAGGAATAGGCTGTCTGCTCCATTACCGTCATCAATATTATTGACAAAGGTTATCACCAGCGCTGGCACAATAATAAGGCTGCCAATGACTGCAGCAATGGCTAGGCTTAGGCGTATCCATAATTTGTTCATTACGATGTAACCTCAAATCGATAGCCAATGCCGTAAATGGTGAGTAAATGCTTGGGGCTGTTAGGATCAGGTTCAATCTTTTTGCGCAGATTACGGATGTGCGTATCTAGTGCGCGCCCATTACCAACGTGCCGATGCCCCATTGCTTTTTCCATCAATTCTTCGCGGGTCAGGCTGTGATTTTTGTGCGCCATCAGTACATATAGCAACTGATATTCGGTTTTGGTTAGTTCAACCCTTAGGCCTTTGACGGTCAATGTGCGCTGTGTCGCATTCAATTCAATGTCATCGGCCCGATAGCACTCATCAGCATCTGGTGCCTGATCAAATGCAACGCGGCGGAGAAGTGAGCGCACTCTAGCAATGACTTCACGCGCATTGAATGGCTTCGTAATGTAGTCGTCTGCGCCAAGCTCTAGTCCAATAATTTTGTCAGCATCATCAACGCGTGCGGTCAGCATAATAATTGGCAGGGCCTTCAATTTAGGATGTGCTCTAATTTTTCGCGTGATATCCCAGCCATCGCCATCAGGCAACATGAGGTCTAATAACAGCAGATCTATTTGATACAAGCTAAGCTGTTGTAGGGCGCTTGCGCCATTACTCGCTGTATAGACTTGCATCTCCGCGTCTTCTCCATAGCGCTTGAGCAAGCCCACAATGGCGGGGTCATCATCGACAATAAGAATAGTTGTAAGCGTGGACATAAATGTGTGCGTTAGTACTGAAGCAGTTGTGCTGCTTCTTGTCTTATAACAAGGCCGACTAAGGTAAGTTTATCTCTAGTGTCCAGCAAAAAACTCGCTAGTTTTGCCAGCAATATTAATTGTTTCAAAAATCCTTAGCTACAGTCGACTTAATTCCCATCTTCCTTCCAGACTGGCACCATTGAGGTCCAAATACCTTCACCTTTGATGCGCGAGTAAATTGCTGCAGCGATGTGAATAAAAATCAGGATGTAGCTCAACGTGGCACTAAAGCCATGTATACCCATAGCAAGGTCCTGCATTGGGCCAGTTTTGATGCCTTGCGTATATAACCCTGCAATCAGCAAGCCTGAGAGCGGTAGCATCACCAGACACAAATACATGCCGATATGAACGGCACGAGCTAAACGCTTTTGAATCAATGGAACAGCAGTGCCTAAAAAGGTCTGGAACTGGCGCATGTAGAAATAACGTGCCACCACAATGCCCAAGAATACGACCGCAAACACGACCTCAAACATGAGTAGGCCAGCATCTTCTAATTGGGAGATGTTTTCAATTTGCTTCAGCAATCCATAAGCGTAGAGGACAATAAAGCCCCAATGAAGAAGTTTCGCGAGCGGTGTATGTCTATTTTTCGTGTTCATCGTAAATTCTGTGTTGAAAGTTCTACTTACAGTCTAGTCCGCGAATCTCAAGGAAATGTAAAGAAAGGTTGTAAAGATGTACATCAATTTGCATTGAGAATAAAACGTTGATTTTCAAAAACAAGGAGGTAGGGAATCCAAAAGCGACAGGATAGTGTCACATGTTAGATCGTGACACTACTCTGTCGCTTTTTGTCTATATAGAAAAGGTGTTAGTTAAATAAAAAAACCTTGGCAATGACCTACTCTCCCAAGGGGCTTCCCCCCAA
>JAHDBS010000443.1 GCA_020630225.1 Anaerolineales bacterium
CCAACAACGTCGATCTACAGGGCATTGTCACCTTCCGTACCAAAGACAACCAATCTACTAAATGGATGGATGCGCGTGGCAACCGCTATCTGCGTGTACATTTTTATGATGCCTACGCCAAGCGTGAACATGCCAAAGCCCGCGCGAATTACGCCAGCATCAAGATCCCCAACGACAGTCCGCTGATCGATTGGGAGATCCGTGACAAAGCCAAGCTCCGTATTCGCGGCAAGCTAACGCGCATCAATTATGGTGAGATGTTGAATCGGATTTTGCTGCGGGCAAAGCAACCTGAGCGTATTGAAGATGGAGATACGGAGCGCACTCGCGTGAGAGACGCGAGTTATGTGGTGCCAGTGGGGTTGGCGATTGAGGGGTGAGGTTGACGTAGTATTACGTGAGCGCCGTTTGATCTAGCCAGTTGAATTTACAGTTTCAAAAAATAAGGTCATCAATGGTGTCACGAAATCTTCAAGAAAAAACTCCGGCTGCAATTTAGCCGTCTTGGGTTGATTGGTTTCAATGACGACAATGTGATTGCGCACCTGGGATAAGTACACTTGATGATATTCGCCTACTTCGATAGCGTGATAATGCCTTGTGATGTTATGAACAAAAGGTAAATGGTCTGGCGAGCTATGTCCAAATAGTCTCTCATTCGCTGGCTTCCACAATTCTGTAGGACTATGTAAATTCCAGAATGTATCTGCCTCTCGATTACTGTCGAATTCAATAATCAGAAACTTGACGCTCGCTCCAAAATCATTTGGATACCATACCCGTGCGACAATGATGTTGTAATTCTCTTCTGAGATAATCGCTGCAACAAGACCGCTAGCTTTTCTCTCTTCAACCCAGCCATTGATTGGGTGCTCTTTTTCGGTGTCGCCATCATTTCGATCCCAAGCAGTAGGCATCCGCCATATTTCTGGAAGTTGGCTCATCCAGTTTGCACTTGCCAATGACACAGGGGAAACCGTATGTATGGCATGATCATAAAAAAATCGGTCATTAATCTGCCAATAAGAAAAGGCAGTGCCTGCAATTAGTAAGCCAAGCAGCGTGAATTTAGAGAGACAAGATGTCAGCGATTTCATTTGGATAATCTAGCCGCAGTCCAGCGTTTGTGAAGTACCGATACATTCTCAACTTCATAAAATATCAATTGCCCAAACTGACCGATAAACAACTGATGGGTTCGTCTATCTCCATCACCTTTGCCACTATTACCTACAGATGCGCTACCAATAAACGAGACATCGTCGATCCATACAATTGGCGCAGTGATTGCAGTGCGAGAATATGGGAAATAGGACCGGTGTTCCCCACCAGAAGAGGTCAAAAAGTTGGCTGACTTGCCACTATTGTTGTCCTCAACATAGGTTAAGACAGCGGTGTGATTTGGAACCCAATCTACAAAGGAAACATGACTACCGCTGTTATGCTCAATAGTTTTTTGTGAGATAAGAGAAAAACTTGTATCAAAAGTGTAGAGCACGTAAGCAGCTTCGCTTAGTTGTAAATATATTTGATTGAAACCATTTTCTCTTATTTCAAGTTTCTGTCGATGACTATCTCTGGGATCATGAAGCTGCACTGGAGACAAGAAGTCTTCAAACTCTTGAAGTGGTTGAATGACCGTTATGGCAAGCCGGTCAAGATTAATGTGCACAAAAAGCGTACCTAAGCTGAAAGGCGACAATCCACAAGAATTTGAATCCCATTGCTTGAATATAGGTGCAATAATCAATGACGTTCCGCTATTAAACCAGCCAGCCATAGTTGTAATTAGTTCTGGTACTTGATCATTAGGAATGGTATCAAGTTCAGGACAAATCAATTTTAGAAAATCGTGTTCTTCAAATTGCGCTAGCTTGTCAAAAGTTGTGTGATCTGAAACAGAGAACACTTCAATAATTGTTGTAGACTTTTCATCTGCTTCTACGTCCTCCTTTCGATCAGAGTCGTCACTAAAGAGCCGCTCTACTACAAATTCATGGCCATTAGGCGCAATGGAAAAATGGAGAACACTAGAGCGTGCTTTATAAATCTGAGAAAGATGATTGTCTGCGCTATTCCAATACCATAAGTCTGCCAATCTGGTACCGCTTGCCGCCCAAGGGAGGTTGAGGGTTGTTTGCAATAATCCGTTGCCATCTCTATCTATTTCAGGCGTAGTTATCCCTATATATCTTGGTGCTGGCGTCATTTCGCCAACTTCAACATCGGGGAAATATTGAGAAAAAAGCTGCTGTTGATCTAGCACACTATAGCGCTCAATATTGACGTCGGGAGAAGTCAACGTTTCAGCACTGAGCCAATATCTATTGCTGGTTTCTGAATGTCGAACAAGAAGTTGATTTGCATTCTGGTTCAAGAAGCTTCCAGACCAGAGACCTTGTGGGAGCAAAAGCTGTTTCTCATATTCAACCAAAACAACGTTTTCATTCTCATTGGTAAATACAATTCGCATTTGGTTTTGTAGTGTTTTCCATTCATCATCTGTAAGTGGCGGTGCGGAAGCTTCAGGAAGTTGAGAGTTAGTGCTTTGAGTGAAAGCCTCGTTAGGATCACTGCTAATTGCTGTGACTAAAGGGACGACGGGGTCATTAGGTATAGGTACAGCCGCCGTGTGATCCTGCAATGGATTAGTACATGCAGACACGGCACATACCAGCGTTAGACTTAGCGAAAATAGAAATCTCACAGGCTTATACCTGATTACAAGGAATATCAAATTAAGAAACAGGCTGAATTGACCATGCTATGTATGTAATCTAATATAGGATGCTGCAAGTATATCGTCTCAATCCAAAACCGCCATCGTATTCTCTAGATCCTGTTCGGTCACCATGACATAGCTCAGCGTGGTCTCTGGGCGTGCGTGGCCTGCGATATTCTGGATATGCTTCAGCGGCTGGCCAGCGTTGTTGAGCTGCGTAATCAGATACGCCCGCAGGGTATGCGGCGTGAACTTGACCCCACTACGCTGACTGATTTCTCCAAACGCATTTTGAAACATGCGTACGCTGCTTTGACTGCCATCGGCTTTGCAGAAGAGCCAGTCTGACTCTGGGCGGATCTCTAGCAACCCACGCAGCGCAGCCCGTGCTTCACGGTTGAGCGGCACATCCCGATCTTTATCCCCTTTGCCGCTGCGCACAAACACCACTCCTTTCTTTTCTGACATCTGAATATGCGTTGGCTGCAACGCCACGAGTTCGCTAATCCGTAAGCCGGTGTAGCCCAAGAACTTGAAGGCACAGGCCATCAGCTTGGCACGGTACACGCGTTTGGGCGTATTAGCGCTCAGAATCTGCTTTTCCAGTTCCCGGAAGATGCGGTTCACGTCTTTGCGTTTTAGCGTTGGCTTTGCCACCTTGGTCTTCTTCACGCGACTGACATCGGCCAGTGGATTGCTGATCCAGACGCCAGTTGCGACCAGCCATGCCCCATATTGGCTGATTGTCACCAGCTTGCGATTGATGGTCGCAGCTTGTTGCTGCTGCACGGTTTGCAAGTGCTGCTTATATAAAGAGACATCCGTCGCGGTGAGGGTATTCGCGCCAACGTCTTCGCCATTGGTCTGCGCAAACCACTTGGCAAATAACCGCATATCCCGCTGATAGGCCAATACGCTGTGCCGACTTTGCACGCTGCCTGTTTGGTCTAAGGCGCGTTCCTCTAAATATGCGAACCAATTTTCAATACTGCTCATGAGTTTTGTTCCTCTATCTGTGTCGGTGGGTGATGTGGTTGGCTAGTGGGTTGGTTTGTAAGTTGGTTAGTTGGGTGCTGAATGCACTAA
>JAHDBS010000444.1 GCA_020630225.1 Anaerolineales bacterium
GTCAATTACTGCAGGGGTCATTGCGTCTAACTGCGCTTGGCTAATGTATAAAAAGCCAGTGCCACGCGGGCCCCGGAGCCATTTACGTCCTGTGGTGGAGAGCGCATCACAGCCTATTTCTTGAACATCAATTGGCAATTGCCCAACCGACTGGCAAGCATCTAGCAAGTAAAACGCGTTGTGATTAGCAAGAACCTGTCCAACAGCCGCAGCAGGATTCACAGTACCGCCATTGGTTGGCACATGGGTGATGGCAACCAGCTTGACACGCTCATCTAGCATTGCTTCAAAGGCTGCTACATCCAGTTGGCCGCTAGCATCATTCGGGATGACATCAATTTCTACCCCAAAGCGCTCCTTTGCCCGAATGAAATTCAGGTAGTTACTGTCATAGCTACTGATGGCTGTCAGAATCCGATCACCCGGTTGGAAGTCAATTGAACTAAAGACGGCAATCCAAGCAACCGTTGCGTTTTCCATTAGCGCAATTTCTTCTGGCTTGGCATTAATCAGTTTTGCAGCAGACACATAGACCTGCGCGAGTTCAGCTTCATAAGCTTCTTTGGATTCATAGCCGCCCATATCACGCTCAAGGGTCAAATGTTTGACCTGTCGGTCATGCACGCAGGCAGGCATCAGCCCTGCGCCAGCGTTGTTGAAGTGAATGACGTGTTGGCAACCGGGAGTATCAGTTCGGAGTTCAGCAAGTGTTTTCATAGGGTTGAATAGGTGGCGTTATGAATAGATGTGCAGTTAGGTTTGAGACCGCGAATATAGGACGTTTTAAATTTTTCAACCGCTGAGCACGTTGAGGTCGTTGAGATTTTTCTTTTTCCTCAACGTTCTCAGCGCACTCAGCGGTTATTTCCGTGACTAGTCAAATTTTACAAGTAATTCATCGCCCGCATGTTCTATAATAGAAGACGCGCTACGCGCTTAGAGAAAGAGTAGAGAGACACAGACAGAATCTTTTCTGCCAAGCCTACAACTTCGCTGTAAACTCACTCATCAACTATCACTCATCAACTACCAACTCTTCATGCCAGACAAAATTGTCGTCGTCGGTGCCCGTGAGCACAACCTAAAAAACATCAACGTTGAAATCCCCCGCGACAAGCTCGTGGTGGTGACTGGGCCGTCTGGGTCTGGGAAGTCGTCTTTGGCGTTCAACACTATTTTTGCCGAAGGGCAACGGCGCTACGTTGAGTCATTGTCTGCCTATGCACGGCAATTTCTAGGGCAAATGGACAAGCCCGATGTGGATCACATTGAAGGGCTAAGTCCAGCGGTTTCGATTGACCAAAAAGGGGTCAGCCGTAATCCGCGTTCGACGGTTGGAACAGTCACGGAAGTTTACGACTACCTACGCTTGCTGTATGCCAGAGTAGGCACACCGCATTGCCCTGAGTGTGGGCGCGTGATCAAAAGCCAAAGTGCGGAAGAAATTGTCCAGTCAATTGCTGACTTGCCAGAAAAAAGCCGCATTATGCTGCTTGCCCCGTTTGTACGTGACCGTAAAGGGACGCATCAGGCGATTATGGAAGACATTCGCAAGGCGGGATATCAGCGCATGCGCATTGATGGGCGCGTGTATGACGTCACCGAAGAAGTCGAACTGGATCGCTACAAGATGCACACCATCGAGGCCGTTGTGGACCGCTTGGTGATCCGTAGATATGAGGAAGACTCTGAAGAAGCTACCGATTACTACTCACGGCTCACCGACTCGGTTGAAACTGCACTCAAGCTGGGCGAAGGTGTCATCAATGTGGCAATTATCAGCCGCGATGATGCGCCAGATCAGACTATTCTGTATTCAGAGCACTTAGCCTGCCCCGAAGGGCACATTAGCCTGCCAGCGTTAGAACCACGCAATTTCTCGTTCAACTCTCCACACGGTGCCTGTACGGACTGCCAAGGGTTAGGAAGCCGACTTGAAATCAATCCGGATCTGATTATTCCGGACAAAGGCTTACCGTTAGACAATGGTGCCATTGCAGCAATGGAGTGGCGCAACCGCGATGAAGAGCAAGGTGGGTATTACTGGCAAATGCTCAAAGCGGTGACTAATCACTACAACATTGACCGCGGCAAAGCTTTTGAAAAGCTAACGCCAGAAGAAGCCAACATCATTTTGTATGGCACGGGCGGCGAAAAAATTCCGGTGCATTACACCACGCGGGACGGACGCGAAGCGGTGTGGCATACAAAATTTGAAGGCATCATTGGGAATTTTGAACGGCGCTACCGGGAAACAAATTCTGAAGGAATTCGCGCAAAGATCGAAGAATACATGAGCGAACGCGCATGTGATACCTGTGGCGGCCAACGTCTGCGGCCAGAGGCACTAGGCGTAACCGTTGGTGGTGAAAACATCGTCGAAATCACTGGTTGGCCAGTCACCCGAGTCCAACAATGGTCGCGAAAGCTTGAAGCGGAAACCGAAAGCGATTCGCTTAATGAGCGTGAGCGTGCCATTGCGGGGCAGGTCCTGAAAGAAATTAGCTCTCGCCTTGATTTTATGATCAACGTTGGGCTGGACTACCTAACTCTAAACCGCTCGGCAGCAACGCTAAGTGGTGGCGAAGCCCAGCGCATTCGGCTCGCAACCCAAATTGGGTCGCAGCTGATGGGCGTCCTCTACGTGTTGGATGAACCGTCCATTGGGCTGCACCAACGCGATAATGACCGTTTACTGCATACTTTGAAATCGATGCGTGACTTGGGCAACACCCTAATTGTGGTCGAGCATGATGACGACACCATGCGCGCTGCAGACTGGATTATTGACCTTGGTCCCGGTGCTGGTGCATATGGGGGTGAGCTCGTTGCCGAAGGCACGCCAGCCCAAATTCTGGAACACCCAGACTCATTGACGGGTCAATATTTGTCCGGACGCAAGAAGATCCCAGTGCCAACAACCCGCCGTGAAGGCAATGGCAAAAAGATCAAAATTCGCGGAGCAACAGAAAATAATCTGAAAGATGTGTCAGTTGAAATCCCGTTGGGCAAGCTGATTTGTATTACCGGGGTGTCTGGCTCCGGTAAGTCTTCGTTGATGAACGAGATTTTGTACAAAGGCGTTGCCCGACACTTACACGGGTCTAAGAATTTGCCCGGTAAGCACAAGTCGCTGACTGGCCTCGATAACATCGACAAGATCATCAACATTGACCAAAGCCCAATTGGGCGCACGCCGCGTTCAAATCCGAGCACCTACGTGGGTCTGTTTGACCTGATCCGCAAGCTGTTTAGTGATCTGCCAGAAAGTAAGATCCGCGGGTACAAGCCAGGACGTTATTCGTTCAATGTGAAAGGCGGACGCTGTGAAGCCTGTGGCGGCCAAGGTCAACTGCAAATTGAAATGCAGTTCTTGCCAGATGTGTACGTTCCATGCGATGTATGTAGCGGGGCGCGTTACAACCGTGAAACGTTGCAGGTCAAATTCAAAGGTCTCAGCATTGCAGATGTACTCAACACGAGCATTGATGAAGCTGTGGGGATTTTTGAAGCCTTCCCACCAATGAAGCGTAAGCTCGAAACGCTACAAGCCGTAGGCTTGGGTTACTTGAAGATCGGGCAGCCCGCGACCACGCTAAGTGGTGGGGAAGCGCAACGGGTGAAGCTTAGTAAAGAGCTTTCCAAGCGCTCAACGGGCAAGACGCTCTACATTTTGGACGAGCCCTCAACAGGTCTGCACGCCTCAGACGTCCATCGTCTGATTGATGTGATCCACACCTTTGCCGACCAAGGCAACACCGTGGTGATTATTGAACATCA
>JAHDBS010000445.1 GCA_020630225.1 Anaerolineales bacterium
GCAGCGTTAGCATTCAGGGTGATATTAAGGAATTTATAGCGGCGGTAAACGCTGAAATTTAGTTAGGCAACCAACGCTTCCAGAATTTCACCCACCACACCTTGGGCAATGATTGCCATTTCCGCATCCGTCCGGTCTTGAATGGGATGCTCCACATAAACCACTGCGGGGTCAAACCCTAAGGTTTTGCCTTGCGACTCTGCGGCTGTCTGAAACTCGGTTGACACAACTGCCACGCTTGGAATGCGGCGGTCTTCTAAATTTACGATGTCGTGCACACTGCACGACGTGCATGACCCTCAATCGGCGAGGGCTTCGACGACGAGGTCACATTCGGTTGCAATTTGTTGTTGCAATGGCACGCTAGCTGGATGCGCATAGGTTGGCTTTGCATAACGCTTGACCGTTAGCCCGCGGCCTGCGAATTGGGCTTCTAGTTCGTCAAGGAACAAGTTGCCGCGTGATTTTGAAATATCTAGCAAGCCGATGGTGAGTCCATCTAAACTAGCTGGCCGTGCATTGCGTGGGCGCAGCGTGGGTTTTGTTTCGTTGGTTGGGTCGAGTAGTTTCATAGTGTTAGGTGGTAAGAATTCTTATGAAAGCCATGAGTTTGGTTGCACATTCGACTTCGCTCAGTGGGGAGCGTGTCTGAGCTGTCTATTTTATTCACTCAAAAGTCTTGTGAAGGATCATGGAAAAGATCCAAAAACATTGGATTGGTTGATCTAATTAGTTCTAATTTCTTGGAGCGAACCCACTGCTTCAACTGTCGCTCGCGCTGCAGAGCAGCTAATCTTTGTTCAAAAGTTTCAAAGTAAACCAACCGATTGCATCGATGCTTAGCTGCATACTTCGCGCCAATCCCCTGTTGGTGTTGCCACATTCTGCGTTTCAAATCATTCGTCAGCCCAACGTACAAATGCCCGGTTGCGCTGCTCAAAATGTAAACATAATGCGTCTTATAACTCGTCACGTTCGGCTAAGCATAGGGGTAGCAATCCTCTAAATCTTACAAACTCTTGACTAGATCAATGAGTGCTAAAAGATAAACTGATGTGATACGTTCCTCACTGAGCGAAGTCGAATGTGTAACTCAAGACATTGACGCTAGCCAGAACCTAAAAGCAAAAACCACTAACCTTTAGTCTCTTCGCTCAAAATCTCATTCACCGTCCGCAGCGCCATCTTCACAAATTCCGGATTTGTCTCCGCATAATAAGGAATGCCAATCAACGCCTGATGCAGTGCATACGCCTTAGCACGCTGCCAAGTGCCATCTTCAACGGCTAACGCCTCACGATATACCGCACGCGCCGCAGCGCCAAACACGCTCCACGCTGGCACAACATCCATCGCAGGGTCTCCAATGCCGGTGCCGCCAAAGTCAATTACAGCCGCCAGTTTGTCCTCACGAATGATGAGATTCGCAGGTAGCAAATCGCCATGCATCCACACTGGCGTGCCATCCCAACGCGGCGCTGTTGAAAGTGCATCCCAAACAGCGTGCAGTTGTGCTGGATCAAGAAACTCAGCCGACGCATCGATGGCATTACGCGTCATCTCGTCTAATTCTGCCAGCGGCTTGCGTCCCGCAGGTGGCGCATCTGGCAGTTCAACGTCAATCGCGCGTAATTCTTGGACAAAGTTAGCCAAGTCACGGGCCATTTGGATTTCATTCTCTACGATGCCAGCCGCATAAGGTTGTCCTTCGATCCAAAAATAAATTGCCCACGGATGTGGAAACGCCTCGGTTGGCGTGCCTAGCGAATAAAGCTTTGGCACCTCAAGCGAAAGCTGCGGGGCAAGCTTGACTAACCACCGCGCTTCACGGTCAATGTTTGCGCTCCAGGCAGCAGTGCGCGGCAAGCGCACATACAAATCATCATCTAGACGGCAGATGGCATTGACGGTGCCACTAGTTTCAAGAATGTGCCGCTGTTTGCGTACAAGCCGCATGAATTGTTCTTTGAGCAACCGTTGCACCAAATCGGTATCAATGGCGATCTCAGCGGCGTGCATTTGGAGTTGAGTGTTAGTCATAGTTTGGAATGCTATTGTGTATGCTGCGTTGTGATGTAGCCGCAAGCTACTGTCTGATAATTTTTGTAACTGGCTGTGTGCCTTCCGGACCGCCATTTGGCCAGCATGCAATAATAGCAGTGTAAAGCCCGGCATTGCTACCTACGCGGATAATATGAATGCCACCGGGCAAGAATTTCGATACTACCGGATTCGCCGCTACATAGTCCGGCTCCATCCCTTCGGCACAGCCGCCGGCCCCTTTTACCATATTAGCACTTGGCAACATGAGTTGCGCCTCTAATGCCTTACGAACATCCGCTTTCGTCCAGCCTGCGCGTTCAAAAACGGCACTATGTTCTGGCGACACGCCCAAAATAACGTCTTCAGCGACCGCCCATTTAGGGTGATACACCGCTTTCAAGGCCCCAGACAAAGACAGGACGAGCGACTCTGGCGTGCGTGACTTTTCATCACCGAGTGGTTGCACACCATCGCCCGTCAGCACGGTCACTGCCGATTCGCCAATCGGTACGCCGCGCTCAGTGGCTAAGGATGTCCATGTCGTCTCGTCTTCATTTTCCGCAAAACACCACGTAAACCGCCCCGGATTCCCAAACGTCGAGCGTGAGACTTCGCCAGCTCGTACTTCGCCAATATTGCGGATACAAAGATTCAAGGCGCGTCCAATGGTGGCATTGGCGCGGTTACCAGAGCCAAAAGCACTAAAGCCGCTGTTCATCCCAATCTGCTTGGTGATGGGACCATTGACCACTACGACAGGCGCAGAAAACCACGTGCTAGCCATGAAAGCTTGCATGCCATAAATAGGTTCAAGAGCAGCCTCAACTGCGGCAATTACCACAGGCATATATTCTGGCTTGCAGCCCGCCATCACCGCATTGATGGCAACTTTCTCAATGGAAACAGGCGCATTGTTATGTGGCATGCGCCCTAACACTTCAGCAGGATCACGCTCTGTGCCTTGCAGCATGCGATACACCCGCAGTTCAGTCGGCGGCACGACGGGTAAGCCATCTGACCAGCCACGGCTGAAGCAGGCTTCAATTTCATCTTCAACGTCTGAGATTTCAATTTGACGGGCGCGAATGCCGCTGTCACCAAAGCGCAGAGTCAGTTCATCTTTGATGTGTGGATCAACATTTTTGGCACCACACCCCGGTCGCCAGTCGGGTAAGTCTGCCCCTAAGTCAGGGTGACCAGTGAAGGTCTGCCACTCCGTTTTGCTCCACCCAATAATGCGCTCTGTTTCTGCATCGGCATTCATTTTGATGAGCGTCGGCACGGTTTCAATATTGTGATTGAACGAAACTTCTAGGGTTTCATCCAACGTGACTGTGGCGTTGGTCACAGGTGTCAAAAACGCTGTTTCATCTTGCGTGTAGATGGTTAGCGCTTCAGTCTCTGCTAACGCAACTAAAGCAGGCACGATGAGCGTACACGTTGGGCAGTCTTGTTTGACGATGGCGAGATAGGTTGTAGTCATGTTGTTGATAGTGTGAATTCTGGATAAGGTGCTCTAGAAGTCCGTGGCCAATTAGTTCCGCGTCTGTGACCGAATCACATCACGATAGAACTTACCGCTGTCTTTGATGGTGCGCTCCTGCGTGTCATAGTCCACGCGCACAATACCAAAGCGCTTGGTGTAACCGTGACCCCATTCGAAGTTATCAAACAGTGACCAGGCAAAGTACCCTTTGAGCGGCACCCCCATTTCAATCGCCTGCGAAC
>JAHDBS010000446.1:0-315 GCA_020630225.1 Anaerolineales bacterium
AAGAATAGTAAGCCAATTGGTCGGGCTGGCCCCAAAATACCAACGGTCATCATCATTGTGGCAATTAGCAGCGCGCGTGCCACCATCACTTGGCGACTTCCATATTTGTATGCAAGATCGCGAATATAGGGACTGAACAATAAGAGACTGCTGCAAATTGAAAGCAGTGCGCCCCCAATCCATGCTGGTAGTCCGGCATCAATCACATAAATTGGCCCGTAAACAAAGACTGCATTCCAAAAAATAGAGCGAGCTAAAGTAATGATGTAGGCCCGGCGCAATCTTGGTTGGCTCATGTAGCGTTTTATTGCACGC
>JAHDBS010000446.1:325-3766 GCA_020630225.1 Anaerolineales bacterium
GGTTGGGGGATTGCGAAGAGGCAACTTTGATGACTTGATTGTCCCCTAACCGTAGAGTCCAAAAGTAGATCAGCATCAGGCTAGCACTAATAGCTGAGATGATGAAAACAGGAATTTCATTGACATTTTCAAAAAGCCAAGCACCTAAGACCGGGCCAATGAACCAAGTTCCACCAAGATAGAAAGTGCGTCGCGATTCTGCTCTCGTCAACTCATTTTTACCAATAAAGTCCATGATGTAGAGCGAGATACAGACTGAGAAAATGGTTGAACCAGTGGCACGCATTGCCAACCCGATGCTGTATAACGTTGCGATTCGAGAGTAGAAAAGGGCGGCAGATAGACCGACAAATATGCCGCCAAGAGTCAATAACCTGCTGCGATTTAGCCAGTGTTCAAAACGGTCAATATTGATGGTTAAGAACAGTGTAAAGACTGTGCTAGTGAAGTAAACGCTGGCAATCGTCTCTTTATCACCAAAGGCTTGTAGCGCCATCAGCGGCAGGATGCCAATGAGAATTGAGCGGGCAAAGCCTTCCAACCCAACTAGTTGGGCAATAGGTTCACTTATATCTGATGGAATGTGGCGCAGGAGAAATGGACGACGGAAAGACATCAGAAATTTTCACTTATTGCGTTATGGAATAGGCGTGAGAAGAGGTGGCACGGGCGGGGTGTGAGTGCGTGACCACAAAATACGAGTTGGCAAAACGGCAACGCTGTAAGTTTCAGCATATGGCTCCGTCTTCCTATCTGGCAAGCTATTGGCTTAGCATTGCCGCTATGTCAATAGGATACGCCCTGTTTTGAGCGCAATGTAAGGTAGATGGGGGAATTTTCGCTAGACTGTTTGGATATTTATCTAAAACTACACTAGTGCCAACAAAATCGTGAGAGTGACGACACTTGCTAATGTCGAAAACAATACAACTTTAGTGACAAACTTCGGCATGAGGTTATGTTCCATGGCAATAATGGAACACAGCACAGCGGCAGGCATGCCAGATTGAATGATCCCTGCGCCACGTTCGATGCCGGTCAGCCCGAAAAAGCCAACCAATAGAAAGGCAATAGCTGGCGCAACAGCAAGCCGCAATAGGCTGGCGATTACGACATCTTTGGTAATTGAAAAGTCGCGGTTTTCTGCAAGTTGAACCCCAAGCGCGATAAGCATCACGGGCACCATAGCACGTGCTGGCAAGTCTAATAAGCGCTGTGAGAAGAGTGGGATCTGAACATTGGCTAAGTTCAGCGGTAGTGCGAATAGGAATGCCAAAATGGAAGGCGTTTTCAAGACTGAAATCAACGGTGTTAGGTAAGATGCCTTCCCAGATTGTGAGCTTGCTGCCCCCACGCCAATAATGAACGCTGTTGTAGAAATGACTAGAAAGTAGACCGTGGCAGGAAATAAGGCGGCTTCGCCAAGGCGAAACTCAATCAGCGGTAAGCCAAAATTCCCAACGTTGCCAAACACCATGATCAAAATATAGGCTGCAATCATTGGTGCTGGCTTGCGTAAGACCTTCCCAATAATCAAGGCGACAACTGCAATTACAACCTCCACAATAATCATGTAAATGATCATGCGAATAACAACACTGTTGCCTAAGTCTGCATTGACAAATGTCAGAAAAATAAACGCCGGGATCAGGATAAAGTACGCCAGCCGCGACAGTGACTTAGCTTGAATATCTAGCCGTGGACCGGCAATGTAACCAATCAGCACTAGGGCAAATACTGGCGTGATGACATTGATGAAGATGGGCAGAATTTGAGCAAACATAGCGCTAATTGTACTGAGAGTTAAACAAAAAGGACACTGACAACCATGTCAGTGTCCTTGTGTTACAAAACAAATGTCAGTTTAGCGACTGCCTTACGGACATGGAATGTGTTGAACAAATGCTTGCTGTGTCACTTGTCCATCTGCGGAGATGAGTGACACGCGGACATCCAAAGGTTGACCACATTGCATGCGTACGTCAAAGTCAATCAGTCCGATTTCTGCTTCTGGCGTTGACATCAAAACGGGCCCGCGAACCAGCGCTTGTTGGCCATTAATAAGAACACCATGGGCGCTTTGGCCACCGGTAAACTTCGCAGCGAGAGTGACACAGACTTCTCCGGGTGTTCCACTTGGCGCAGGGTGAATATCCCAAACTTTTAAGTGCATGAGTGACAACAACTCACCTGGACGGTCGAGCTGGCGTTCATAGGCTGTTTGCGTGTTTCCACCATAGCAACCGCCAATCAAACTGTTGCTATTTGCTGCGAGTGCAGCGCCAGCAACATTGGTGACAGGCGCAACTGGCGGGGCGACAGCTTGGGTTTGCACTACGGGTGGTGCACCTAAGCTAGCGTCATGCGCTCCTGGGATCATCACCATTTCGCCAATCCAAAGCATATTTGGATTCTTAGCCAGTTCTGGATTTAGCCCAAGGATCACTTTGGGGTCAATGCCGAACATGCGGGCGATGGATGACAAGGTATCACCTTGCTGCACAACATACTTTGTCACGCTAGCGTTCATCAGGGCACCGTTGGCTACTAATTGTTGGCTTGGCACTGGCATGGTTGCCGCTGTTGAAGACTGTGGCGCAGACCCTGAAGAAATCACAATTTGTTGACCTGCCACCAAGGTGAACTGGCCGTTTTCAACGACACCATCTTCTCGGAACAGTTGATACAAATAGTCGCCAGCTGCATATTGACGGGTGACTGGCCCGCCCATTTTGCCCATAAAAGGCCAAACAGAGCCGCGATCTACAAATCCGTCTAAGCGGCGAACTTCATAGAAATAGTCAAGACCGATATCAGCAAAGACCACAGTGCCACTAGTGCCTTGTTGAACGGCGGCTGCAGCTTGAACTGCTGGCTGCGCAACGGGTGCTTGTTGGACAGGTTGGGTTACAGGCGCTGCTGTTTGTTGTGTAGGGGCTGTTGTTTGCCCTTGCGCGTTTCCATTGTTTGCATTGACGCCAGCTGTTGTGCTGCCATTATTGGCTGCGTTGCCGGAGACTGTTCCATTTTGTCCAACTGAAACGCCTGCAACGTTACTTGGCTGTTGCCCAGTAAATGTTGTGTTGATGCGCAAGTTTGCGTTGGGATGGATGGTGAATTGGCCTTCTTCTGTGACACCATCTGCACGGAAAAGTTCATAGGTGTATTGACCAGGTGCTAGCTCACGCATGACTTCGATTGGATCACCTGAAAAGACTGACCCCTCTACAGACACGCTGCCAGTGACAGTCCGCACGATGTAATAGTAATCTGTGCCGAAGTCTGTGAGGATAACCTTACTACTTGTGAGATCAGAACCTGCAAAAACTGAGATCCCGATCGATAGCGCAAAAATTATTGGTGCAATAACGTGCAGCCAAGTAAGGGCGCGACGATGTTTCATAACTAAAAACTCCTACCTAAAAATAAATCGAATTATTA
>JAHDBS010000447.1 GCA_020630225.1 Anaerolineales bacterium
CCAGAACCGTTGCCGTTGTTGCCATTTTCAGCGCCGTTGTCTCGACCGCTATTGTTACCTCTCACTGGAGGATCAACTGGTGTATTCGCAGGTGGCGCTGTAGTTGGAGTATTACTTACGTCTGTCGCAGCATCATTAGTTGACGTTGCAACTGAATTTTGCTCTGTTACATCTGCAATTGGCGCATCCTCTATCAGTGTCTCGACAGGATCCTCTATTGTTGCGCGTGTCTCTGTCGGGGCGCTAACAGGAACTTCCTCTGTTGCTGTTGGAACTTCATTTGCTGGAGCAGCAACGGGTTCTACTACTGAGGACGCATCTGTTACCGAAATCAATGGAGCTTCATTTCCTACGACCTCAGGTATATTCGTTTGTGCTGCGTCCGTTATAGGTTCCGAAACAGCAGGCACGCCTGTGTTAGATGGCACACTTTCTGCAGTTGCCGTTGAAATTACACCGCTTTCAGCAACTGCAGTCTCGTTAGTATTTTCTGAGTCTGCAGTTGGTACGTTATCAGGTGCAGAGCTTTCAACTGAAGCTGGTGTTGAATTTACTTCTGCTACAGCTGCTGGTGTTTGTTCTGCTGTTGCTACCGCAACAGGTGCAGCACTGTTAGCTGGATTAGCAACAGCAGGTAGTGTGCTAATCATTTCTTCAACCGTGTTACCACGGCCAAGTCTTTCAAGAGGTAAGTTAGGCGATGAGCCTCCTGTGACTGGAATAACGACTTCAGCGAACAAAGTTTCCATATCTAGGCCACTTGCCAAGACAACTGCTTCGCCATTTAGTTGTATACCTAAGACTTCAAATTGCAATTCACCATCCGTAATTACCGGCTGGATGTTCAGCAATTCCCACACGCGATCAAGATCAGCAGGATAATAATGATCCACTGACAAAATACCAGCGCCGCACCCACAAAGATCGTCGCGCACCAGCAAACCAGCACTATACTCATTGTGGTGCCCATCGTTATGATCATTACCAAAGAAGACACTAAGGTGTGGGGTCATTTCCAATACGTCTGAGTCCATTACACGGTCATCAGACTGCATTGGCATGGTCGCACCTAACTGATGCAGCGGGCCATATTCACCATAATCGGCAGGGTTGTCAAAGCGTGCTTCGTAAATACCGTCTGGATCAAGACCACCATCAACGTTCAAGTCATTGAAGTAGTAAAACCCACTCAGATTTGAAGTTGTTTCAGCAATTTTGCGCGCGCCGGTGTTATCGGTCAGGTCATATAAGCTAATCGTGACGTCAGGGATTGACCAATCTGTCATGTCTTGGATGCCGTCGGCATCGCGATCAAACCAAATTCGACTACCAATCTCTACTACTGAATTTTCGTCTTGTACAACTGGCAGAATTTCTTGAGGTGAGGCGCCAACCACTTCACCAAATACCGGCGTATGGTTTGCAAAGTCTTGTGGCCCACAAACGCAGCCAAAATTCAACCCAAAATGTAAGCCTGTCTTGAGTTCAATTTGATTATTATTGGTCGCAAAATAAACAGTGGGATAGCCTGCAGCTTCAATCGCAGCGTTGTGTTGGTCTAGAACAGGAACCGTAATAAGATCTGACAGATTTGCGTCATACCAATAATTCTCTAGGTTTTCTTCATATCCCAACGGGGTGCCCCATTTATAGTCCTCTACATTGTCTAATCGCAATGCATATTGGGCATTTGGACTAAGCTCACTTTCAAAGTAGAAGCGACCTTCAAGATCCGTGATAGTAGAGTCAAGTTTAGTGAGACTGTCATTCTCATCAACGATGTACAAGTTGACTGTGACTCCAGAAATTGACCACTCACCCTCGTCTTGAATACCGTTTGCATTTAGATCCAGCCAAACGCGATTCATGTCAGCAAACGGATCTTGGAACAATGTAGTTGTTACGAATGTACCCAACAATAAAAAGAATAAAAATACTAACAACGATAGCGCTACTTTGCGCTTTGAACCTATACTGATCATGTCTACCTTTGCTTTACCACTACCTTGTGGCAACTCACTACTTATAAAAATTACAAAAAATTAACTGGGCTTGACGGGAAATGTTGTGGCGATGTTGGTGTCAAGTTCACTAATAGTATTTCAATGGATTCTGACAAAACTTCTGACAAATCTATGAGACGTTAGTACTTCTCGCGAGGAGAATAGTTGACCGACGCAATAGGAACGTGGGCCAAATATATAAGGGGAGGATATTGCGCGTGCGAGACTGCACTTCACAGTTGTATTGAACATGTCTACCTACATTGCCATTACCAAATGGCATTTATTTACCTTTACGTATATAGACAGTAGCCCAGAGTAATACATCCAATGCTATGCAATTAATTGAGAACCGCTTGAGATCCAATAATTTACTCAAAAATCAGTACTAAAAATTTAGAATAAACTAAACTCAATCCAAAAATAATATTCAAAACGAGCTGCCGTAAATGCCCTAGCGGCAACCTAAGCGTTATTCCTTCGAGTGGATTACGCCCAGAGCATTGGGTAAATATTAATTTGCTCCTCCATGAGCTCACCTACACCATAAACGCACCGCTCCGCATTTGCCCGGCTCGTCCGTGTCCCATTAACTCACCACTTGTCTAGACAACTAGACATCTGTTACAATCCGCGCGATGAGTGATTCCACCGCTTACTTGCCCAAATACTTTGCCCTGGCCGAAACGCTGCGACAGCAGATTCAAAACGGCGACTTTGCCGCTGGCGATCAGATCACGTCGGAGCCTGCGCTGTGTGAACAACACAGCCTGAGCCGTGGCACTGTGCGTCAAGCGATCCAAGTCTTGGTCGATGAAGGCGTGCTGGTCCGTGAGCAAGGCCGCGGGACGTTTGTGGCGTCACCAGCGGGTCGTTCGACACACTTTAGCCTGTCGTCATTTGCAGATGACATGCGCCGTCAAAATCGAACGCCGGGCACCCAACTCATCGAGAGTGCGTTGTGGGACGCGAAGCCGAAGGCAGCGACAAAGTTACAAATTGCAGTTGGCACGCAAGTGTTCTACGTCCAACGCCTACGCCTCGCCGATGGGAAACCAGTTGCCATCGAGACGCGCTATTTGGCGAAGGCCCTGTGCCCGGCGTTAGTAGAAGAAGATCTCGCCAATGCCTCGCTACACTGGCTGCTGGTGGAGAAGTATCAGGTGCCGTTGGTAAAGATGGAGCACGTCGTTGAGGTGTTACCCGTGACAGCCAAGGTTGCCAATCATCTGCAAATTGCACCTGACTCCAATGCCTTTCACATCGATCGCCTGACGTATACCTTGGACGCTGCGGGGAATAAAATCCCGGCAGTCTGGTATCAGGCGGTGTATACGCAAGATCATTATCAAATTCAGACAACGACGTTGTGAAGTGAGAGAGCGGAGATTCAACGCGGAGACGCAGAGGACGCGGAGAGAAAATTTGCCGCGGACAAGGCGGACGAGATAGAGATTGAGATACAAATACATCCGCCTCGTCTCTCTCGTCCGCGGCAAAAAAACTCAGCGATCTCCGCGCCTCCGCGTTAAAACTAACATTTAAGACTATGCCTAAATCCATCAACCCGAAATTACGCAAATGCTGGCACCCGGTGGCCTATGCCGATACGGTGTCTACGGATGCCCCCAGTCACGCAAAGTTGTTAGACGAACACCTTGTTTTGTGGCGTTCACAAGACGGCACGCCGCATGCGATGCGTGATTTATGCATCCATCGCGGGACGGCGCTGTCGC
>JAHDBS010000448.1 GCA_020630225.1 Anaerolineales bacterium
AAGAAGTCGAAAAGTTGTTATGGTTCATTGACGAACAAGGCGCAATTCGCCCTCGCCGTCAAACTGGCTTGACCGCCAAACAACAACGTCGTGTTACGCAAGCAGTAAAGCGCGCTCGCACGTTGGCGTTACTGAGTCACATCAGCAACAATCACGTCGAGTAGTACGCCTCGAATGAGATGACCAGAATATTGGCCTTTGTTGTCAATGTTTGGTCAATCTAGCTGAATATGATACAAAGTTGGTGTGGCATAGCGAGTCTATGCCACGCTTTGTTTTATCTAGAAGCGTACATCCAAAAACGAATTTTTTACCCTTTTACCGTGCTATGACCAAGTACAAAGTAAGACGACCAAAAACCCAACCAAAACGAACCGACTCGGGTTCACTCGCAGATGGTTTCCGTAGTGGTAACCAAGCAGATCAAGAAAATCTCATCCGGTACATTGCCTTTGGCTTGGCTGGTTTGGTCTTGATCATTCTGCTTGCCGGTATTATTTACCAATCTCTATATCTGCCAAATCGAACAGTTGCGACTGTTGGAAACACAGATATTACTTATCGTGAGTTTACAAAGGAAGTGGAATATGAACGCTTCCAATTGCTGGAAAATCAACTCCGCTTGAACCAGCAAATTTCACAGCTTACCCAATTGGACTCTCAATTTGGTGGTGGTGTGTTCACGCAACAAATCAACGAAGCGCGCGCCCAATTGGACGCGGCGGCTAGTGATCTAGAAAACTCCACGGCTCTTGGGAACCGTGTCTTGGATCGCATGATTGATGAAGAGCTCTTGCGCCAAGAAGCGGCCTCGCGCGGTATTTCTATTGCTGACGAAGAGCTTGATCGTTACGTTGAAGAACAGTTCGGTTACTTCCGCGATGGCACAGCAACACCGTTGCCATCACGTACGCCAAGCCCAACAAGCACGCCTGATCCGTCTGAAGGGCCAGCAGAGCCTGAAGAAGATGTGACGCCTTCACCAACGAATACGCCATTGCCAACCGCGACGCCATATACCCAAGAAGGGTATGTTGAGTTGTTTGATGACGTTACTGGTCGCATTGGCCGTTACACAAACTACAGTCCAGATGATTTTGTCGCGCGCCAAGCACTTGAGTTGCTTGAAGATCGCATGACTGATGAAATTGTGACCGATGTTGAAACAACTGAAGAAGTTGTAGAAGCCCGCCACATTTTGTTTGCAACAGAAGATCAAGAAGCAGCAGAAACAGTTTTGGCTGAAGTGATTGCTGGCGGCGATTTCGCAGCCTTAGCTGAACAACACTCGATTGGGCCATCAGCTGTACAAGGCGGTGACCTTGGTGAGTTTGGACGCGGTCAAATGGTGCCTCCGTTTGAAGAGGCAGCATTTGGTAACGGTGTTGGCATTGTTCCTGAACTGGTTGAAACAGAATTCGGCTGGCACATTATTGAAGTGACCAACGTAAGCACGCAGGATCGTTCAGAAGCTGATATTGCAGCAGAACAAGACGAAATCATGCGGGAATGGTACGTTGAGCAAACTAACGCGAAAGCAGTCAAAGAGCTTTGGTGGCAAGGAACTGACTTTGACTCACCGTCTGCATTTGAGTACTTTGGTGACTACAACAGCACTGCGCAAGCAGCAGCAACTGGGACTGCGTTAGTGGCATCACCAACGCCAACTGTTGACCCAGAAGCAGAAGCCAGTAGTGAAGAAGCCGACTCAGGCGCTGAACTCACCATTGAAACTGAAGAAGAGACCGAGTCTGAAGAAGACACTGAATCTGAAGAATAAGATGTAATTGGCACGCAATTGCGTGTAATTACTAGATCAAAAAACGGAGGTCTTTTAGAGCAATCGCTCATAAAAGGCCTCCGTTTTGTATTTAAGCTGCTTCTTTTTCTAGTCGTCTCAATTCTTTGTAGAGAACGAACTGAAAATACCCCATAAGAGCGCTAAGCCGAAATCCGTGCCAGCCGCCTTTCCAACCCTCTAGTGTTTTGTAGCGCCACCAAAATTGACGCAGGGGTTGCAAAATGTAGTTTTGTGGCTTTACGCGCTGCCCTTCTTGAAACAGTATGCCTGCGTCATATTTTGTGTATTTGTGTTGCTTCTCAATGAACTCAGGCACAGTTTCATAATTGATGTGCACTAATGGCTCTTCGAGGTAACCGGCCTCGCCATCTAGCTCTACAAGTTCGTGTACATGACGTTCAGGGTCGTAGTGTGCGTTTTCGCGTTTGACCAATCGTAGCTGATAGTCAGGAAACCAGCCCGCATGCAGGGTTAGCTCTTCAAAAATATAGTTATGGCGCGGAATCCACCAGCCTACTTCGCTGCGGTCTTGCATGATAAGTGCACGGATTTCTGCTTGTGATGGGGCAGGAATCCGTTCGTCAGCATCGACAAAAAACACCCAGCCCTTCGCTACTGAATTTAGTGCTGCATTTCGCTGCGCAGCGTAATTTTCAAATTTATGTTGAATAACTTGAGCGCCGTGAGCGCGAGCAATGTCGCAGGTAGCATCCGTACTGAATGAGTCAAATACAATGACGTGGTCTGCCCACGCAAGTGACTTAAGGCAGTCCGGCAGATGCTTTTCTTCATTGAGGGTGAGAATAATTGCGGTAAGCATTGCGCGCAATTTTACTCGAAGGTGGAGGTAGCTCTTAAAGAAAAACGACCTGCGCAATGGCAGGTCGTTTTTCCCAAGATCTAACGAAGTATAAGGCGATAAAAAAGTTTTAGTTCTTGGCCAACAGGTCGCGGATTTCGGTCAACAGATCGACATCGCTTGGGCCTGGTGGGGCTGGTTCTGGTTCTGGCTTGGACAATGGCTTGACCAAGAAGAAGTAAACAGCTGTACCGATCAAAATAAAGTTGACCACAGCGGTAATGAAGTTACCGATAAGGATTGGGCCTGCTGTGAGACCAGAGAAGTCAGGGCTACCAACAATCATTCCGATAATAGGCATAAGTACGTCAGCGACTAATGAGCTAACAATTGCGCCAAATGCGCCACCAATGATGATACCAACGGCCATGTTCAGTACATCGCCACGACTCAAAAAATCAATTAAACCTTTCATAACAAATAGTCTCCCGAAATAGTCCTAGTAAACAATAAAGAGTGTTGCCTCATACTCTACTCATTTAACACAGGTTTGGTAGGGAAAGTCACACTTAAGGCTAAAACTAGAACCAAATACAAACCTCTAAATCAAAAACGAGTATCAATTGATACTCGTTTTCGTAAAGCTAGTTGTTTAGTTTTGTTTTTGATGCGTGCTTATTTGCTGACGTCGTCTTCTCGGAAATGCGCCCCTAAGCTTTTCTTATTACTTTGGGCGGCGCGGGCCACAATTAGTGCTGCTTGCGCTGCGTTGCGTAACCCGATTAGGCCGTCGGTTAGGCGACTTTTGCGGTAAAACTCTTCAATGTTTTGCCAGAGGTGGCTAAGCTCTTTGATGGCGCGATTCAACAAGAACTGATTGCGAACTAATCCGACATAGTGCCACATGAGGTTACGGATAGTTTGCATATCCCCTTGAATAAGGGCTGGATCAGTGTCATAAGTAAGGCCGCTAGTGTCCCATTTTGGCACAGCTGTTTCTGCAATTGGTTTGATTATCCCTTGGCTCCGAATGTGTTGCCCGGCACGATGTCCCCAAACAAGACCTTCAAGCAAAGACGTGCTCGCTAAGCGATTTGCACCGTGTACGCCCGTACATGTGACTT
>JAHDBS010000449.1:0-2264 GCA_020630225.1 Anaerolineales bacterium
AGCCCCTTCAAATGCGCAAGCATAATTTGGTAGTTTTCAGAATTGGGTGGTTACTAGCGGCTTCGCCTTGCCTTTGGCCCTGCTCCGCTCAGCAAGGAGGTCCATCGTTTTAAGTATTCTCTGCAGACTAATCAGCCGCAGTTGCTGAAATTTCAAACATCAATGGTGGGATTGCCAAGCGGGTGACACCGAGTACGGTCTGTGGTGGCATCACGCCTGCCGCGCCGAAGCGGGCCCCGATGACATCGAAGTTCTGCATGAGAGCATCGACATCGGTGGCGTAGATGTCTAATTTGACCACGTTGCTCAGCGTCATCTCGGCTGCGGTCAGCACTGCTTCAAGATTGTCCAGCGCCAAGATCATCTGATTGCGCATGTCACCTGGGTGTTGAGGGGCACCGTTGCCATCGACTGCAGTTTGACCTGCGACGACCAATTGGCGGCTCACGTTTTCTAAAATTTCGCCTTGGTTGTATCCAAAATTTAGTGACCATGCCCAAGGGTTAGTGGCTGTGCGTTTCATGTTGTAGCTCCTGTGGATGCGTGTCCGGAGCAACCAAGTGTGGCTCCGGTGTTTGTTGATCCAATTATGAGCGACGGGACTGACAACCCTATGTCAGGAGGCTTTTGAGCTGGCGTTCCAATGTTGGTGGAGTTGGGCCGCATAGGTTTGGAGCGCTTGCCGAATGCCATCGCCTTTGCGGACTTCAACATCATCAATATATTGCAACAACCAGCGCGCCATATATTCGGGGACTTGGGTTAGAAAACGCATTTTGATGCCATTTGCCAGCCGCTCTTCATCGATGTAGCCAAACATATACTTTTGCTCTTCCACAAACCGGGCTGCGTTTACGCCAAACATTAACTCGACTTCTTCTAGATCTTCCTGACCGGGATGTTCATTCAGATATTGTTGCAGCGTCAGCCGCGTGTGGCGCACAAAACGCTCAGGTTGCAGCGTGAACGCCGAAATCCGATCCAGTCGAAAATCGCGATAGTCTTCACGCAAGCGACACCACGCGATCAGGTGCCAATGCCAACTGTAGTAGAACAGCCCAATCGGTTCAATTTGCCGCGTCGTGTCTTGTTGGCTGCGCTGCGCGGAATAACTGATCTGTGCCACTTGGCAATTCATCAACGCTTGTCGGCATTCTCGCAGCCAGCGATCATTGCTTTGCTGGACTGCTGGACTGCTGGACTGCTGGACTGCTGGGCTAGGGTTGGTTGGACTAGCGTCTTGCTCGGTCGGGAAAGGCGTGCCAGTGGGTAGCACTTCAATATCGGCATCAAATGAACTCAGATAGTCTTTGTCTGAATTCCGAAGCACGGCCCTGACCTTATTGAGCGCTTGCTTGAAGTCTTGTAACGAATGGTCATCCAGACTGGTCGTCAATAGCTTTTCCCCCAGCAGTAGCGCGGCGGCCTCATCTAAAGTGAAGGCAACTGGCGGCAAGCGATAGCCGCGGTCTAGAAAATAGCCAACGCCCGCTTCTGAGCCAATCGGCACGCCTGCATTTTCCAAGGTGCGAATATCACGATAGATCGTGCGCTCAGAGACGTTGAAGTGCTCAGACAGAAACTGCGCTGTGATGATAGGGCGCGTTTGCAGCAGCAGCAAGATGGCGGTGACGCGGTCAAATCTGTTCATGCGGTAAATATAACATTGGTGACACTGCACTGCCTTAGACAAGATGCCAATTCGCTTGATACCATTTGACTGTAAAGCGCGTTGGACACCGCGCAACAAGTAAAATCATATGCCTTATGTGAATTAGTTTCGCAATCTTATTCTGCTAGCTATAGATAACGGCTTGATGTCATCCCAGATGCGTTCGAATACAAGCTAAGTTAGTTAAGAAATGGCGCATCTGGGATCTCATTAGGAGACAACGGCCTAGAAAACAGCATTGAATTGCAAAGAGATCCCAGACGCACTATGTTTCTGCTAACTTATTTACTGTTCGTTCGCGTCTGGGATGACGTTTGTGCTGTCTTTCAGGCCAGCAGCTATGCTTTGAATTCACATAAGACGTATTAAATGAGGTCGGGCATGAACCCTAGCAAACTATTCACAAGTGTCGGGATTGGCATGTTAATTGGCGTTGCCATTTGGAGTGCAGTCAACAATGGCCTGAGTATCTGGACGCTTTTTCCGCTGTTGTTAGTCGGCATCGCCTTGTACAAACGTTAGGTGCTGCGCAAAATTTCAAAAGCGCGTTATGGGTAAGCTTCAAATATCTGGGCTACACATGATGGCTATA
>JAHDBS010000449.1:2364-3709 GCA_020630225.1 Anaerolineales bacterium
GTGCCCAAACCACACCAAGTTACCTTGAAACACAGGCATTGCAAGTGTCTTATCCAGAACCCAGGTTAACTACTTCAAATGACTACTTCACTTCCAGACGAAAACGCCAAGCGCTTTATCGCTATTCTCAACAAAAAGATCGCACCCGGTGTACTGATGAACGCCTTAGGCCACATGACCGCTGGGCTAGCGGGTGGGGCGCAGGATTCGAATGCGTTTTGTTTGCTGCACTATAAAGACGCGGACGGGTCAGTGCATCCTAATATTTCGCATTACCCTTTTATTGTGCTCAAAGCCGACAACTCCAACAAAATCCGTAAAGTCCGGCAAGAAGCGCTGGCACGTGGCATCCCATTTACAGATTTCACCAGCACTATGACCATCGGCACCTCAGCCGAACAGCTCGCCGCGACAGCAGCAACGTCGGAAGCCGACTTAGAGTACTATGGCATTTGTCTGTTTGGCGACACCGCCGAACTGCGTGAATTTACTGGCAAGTTCAGTCTTTTTCGGTAAGCCGATGCTCAGTCCAAACCAGTCGCACACGCCGCTTGCCAAAGCCTTGCATTGGGGCTTCATTGTTCTGTATGGGTACGGTCTGCTGAAGCAACTAGAAGATCTGTCTGAACTAGAGAGCACGGGATTGCTCGTGTTTGAGGTGGTGTTTGCGCTGATCTTCCTCATCATCGTTGTATTGCGCTATGGTTACATGCGCCGCTTCGAGACATTCTTAGGGACGCCTGTCCCGCTGACGCAAAAGCGTGTGGCGCGCGTGGTTCACGTTGGCATGTATTTGTGCTTAGCACTTCTGCCCCTCTCTGGCTTGTTGATTGCGGGGTTATATAGACAAGGCATCAAAACTGGCCCAATGCAGGATCTTGCTGTGGGCATTCATAGCTTTAGCGCGTCGTTGAGCTACGTCCTGATTTTTATTCACATCGCCGCAGCGATTTACTCGCGCATCAAAGGTGAGGGAATTTGGACCTCAATGGTGCCAGTTTGGAAGGAACAGGGTCATTGAGTAGCCCGCAGCTAAGGAGCTTTTTTGAAACATTTACTATTGCGGACAAAACTAGGCGGTTTTTTCGTAGAAGCTAGAGATAAGCTTGCCTTAGTCAAAGCAGCCCTGACGAATGTAGAAGCTATCGGTACATTGTCTAATGACACACTATCTACAAAGTTACTAACAAGAATCTGTGCACCAGATATGGTTTTTATCGATATTGGCGCGCATATTGGCTCTATTCTTTCAGAAGTTCAACGGCATAACAGCTCAATTTCAATCGTTGGTATAGAAGCAATTCCGGAAAAAGTCGCTAATTTACGCAGGAGTTTCCCGACCGTT